>NZ_JBJDRK010000012.1:0-91273 GCF_044987405.1 Microbacterium sp. ZW T2_14
GGGGAGCCAGGCCTTCCGGCCTTCCGCTCTACCCTTTGGGGCGAACAAGTAATACTTTACGTGCGCCCCGCCCACCCGTCGAATCCACCCCGCACCCCGGGCGTGTCGCACCCCCACAACCCCGGAATCACGCGGAATTCGAGGATCGAGCCGCCTCCGCAGCGGTCCGCAGATCGGCGGTCAGTCCCGCGATCGCCTCGCTCCGCTCTCCCGAATCGCGAAGACGCAGCACTGCCGAGGGGTGGATGGTCACCAGCACCGTGCGCCCGGCGCTCTCGAGAGGCGTGCCGCGCTCGGCTCCGATCTTGACGACGCGACCCAGCACCGCGCGCGCCGCCGTGGCCCCGAGGCAGACCACGACGTCCGGATCCACCGCTGCGACCTCGGCCTCGAGCCATGGCCGGCACGCCGTGATGTGCCCCGCATCGGGACGGCGATGGATCCGGCGCTTGCCTCGCTCCTCGAAGCGGAAGTGCTTGACCGCGTTGGTGACGTACACGTCCTTGCGCTCGATGCCGGCAGCCTCGAGCGCCTGTGCGAGGATGCGGCCCGCCGGGCCGACGAAGGGCTCGCCCTCCAGGTCCTCCCGGTCTCCCGGCTGCTCCCCCACCAGCATGAGCCGCGCAACGGGGGCACCCTCGCCGAACACGGCCTGCGTCGCCGCCCGCCACAGCTCGCAGCCGCGGCATCCCTGCACCGCCTCTCGCATGCGATCCAGGTCGGGATCCTCCGGCACCCACTGCTGCGCGCCCGGTCGTTCCACGTCCATGCCGGAACCGTACGACGCCGTCGACGCATCGAGCAGCCCCTGGCCCGGCCGCGCCGCCGGGGGTATCGTCCGCCCGTCAGACCGAGCGGGTCTGCGCGGAGGACCGCCCGCGCAGCACCTGGATCACGAGGCAGACGGCCACCGTCGCCGCACCCCACAGCGCGCACGCCGGCGGCAGCACCCGGTAGGCCAGGTGCGCGGACGTGAACCCGGCGTCGAGCGGACCGTGCACCGCGAGGCCCCACACCCACGCCACCGCCAGCGCGACCGGGAGCGAGACCCACCACGCCCAGCGCAGTGCGTCGGCCACGACGCGAGGAACGGATGCCGCTGCCGGCCGTCGCCGGAGCCACACGAGCATCCACACGCCGATGATCGCGAGACCGATCGCACTCGACCCGTGCTGCAGCCACTTGTAGCCGGGCAGCTGCCCCCACGTCGCCGCCAGCGCGGGGATGGCGACCGAGCCCCAGCGGCCCTCATGCGTGAACAGATCCCACACGATGTGGGTCACGACGCCGATGAGCAGCGAGAGGACGAGCAGCAGCATCCCGGTCCACGGTGCGCGCCGCCCGCGAGCCGGGGCGATCGAGAACGTCTCGCGCCATGCGGCGCCGGCGCCGGCATCCCACTCCCCCGGCAGCCGGGCGGCCAGCCACCGCGGTGACAGCTCACGCGCCGCGGGCCGCAGCACGCACCGCCAGGCGAGCAGCAGGACAAGAGCGAGCAGCACCGTCGCCGGCAGCCACCCGAAGGCGTGAGTGCGTCCGTAGTCGAGCGGGAGTCCCCGGACGAAGAGGGGCAGATCCGGCGTCATCGCGCCGATCGCGATCGCAGCGGGCACCAGCGGCGTGCGGACGAATGGCAGCGCGACGACGGCATGGCTGGGGGTGAACGGCATCCGTCACCCCGCCGCCGGCGTCGCGCTGCTCACCGCGTCGCGTCAGCCGACGAAGACGCCGGCCAGCGTCTTCTTGCCCCGCCGGAGCACGGAGACACCGCCCGCAAGCGCACCCGACACCGTCGCTGCATCGTCTTCGACCTTGGCGCCGTCGAGCGAGACCCCGCCCTGCGCGATCGCGCGGCGGCCCTCAGACAGACTGGCGACCAGTCCGGTGTCGACGAGCGCCTGCAGCACCGGAGTGCCGGCCGCGACCGTGGCGTTCGGCAGTTCCTCGAGCGCCTGACGCAGCGTGATCGCGTCGAGCGAGGCGAGATCGCCCTGACCGAAGAGGGCCTCGGATGCCGCGATCACCGCGGCCGTGGCATCCGTCCCGTGCACGATGCCGGTGGCTTCCAGCGCCAGGCGCTTCTGGGCGGCGCGGCGGAACGGCTCCTCGGCGACGAGCCGCTCGTACTCCTCGATCTCGGCCCTGGTCAGGAACGTGAAGATCTTCAGCCGCTGGATCACGTCGGCGTCGTCGGTGTTGAGCCAGAACTGGTACATGCGGTACGGGCTGCACATCGCGGCGTCGAGCCAGATGGCGTTTCCCTCGCTCTTGCCGAACTTCGTGCCGTCGCTGTTCGTGATCAGCGGGGTGCCGATGGCGTGCACCGACACACCCTCGACGCGGTGGATCAGGTCGGTGCCGCTGGTGAGATTGCCCCACTGGTCGCTTCCACCGGTCTGCAGGACGCACCCGAACTGGCGGTACAGCTCCAGGTAGTCCATGCCCTGCAGGATCTGGTAGCTGAACTCGGTGTAGCTGATCCCCGCCTCGGAGTTCAGGCGCGCCGCGACCGCGTCCTTCTTGAGCATCGTGCCGACGCGGTAGTGCTTGCCGATGTCGCGCAGGAAGTCGATGGCGCTCATCGGCGCCGTCCAGTCGAGGTTGTTGACGATGCGTGCGGCGTTATCGCCCTCGAAGCTCAGGAAGCGCTCGACCTGCGACTGCAGGTACCCGACCCATTCGGTGACCGTCTCCTTGGTGTTGAGGGTGCGCTCGGCCGAGGGACGCGGATCGCCGATGAGGCCGGTCGATCCGCCCACGAGTCCCAGCGGCTTGTGGCCGGCGAGCTGGAGGCGGCGCATCGTCAGAAGCTGCACGAGATTGCCGAGATGCAGACTCGGAGCGGTCGGGTCGAACCCGCAGTAATACGTGATCGGGTCCCCGGCGAGAAGGGCGCGCAGCGCCTCCTGGTCGGTGGACACATGCACGAGTCCACGCCATACGATCTCGTCCCAGACGTTCTCGAACGTCGGGTCGATCGCAGGCGCCGTCACGCTCACGAGGGTTTCAGACACGCGAGCCAGGCTATCAGCGCCATCGCGAGGCCCCGCGCGCCGGCGGGCGATGAGGGCTCCGGCGGGCGATGAGGGCTCCGGCGGGCGATGGGGGCTCCGGCGGACGACGGATGCCTCGACCCGACGACGACGCCGAGTCGAGGCATCCGCATCAGACCGCCGCGTCCAGACGCGCGAGCTGCTCAGAGGTGAGCGGAAGACGCACGGCCTCCATCGCCGCGTCGAGCTGGTCGAGCTTGCTGCCGCCGAGCATCGGTCGCACGCCGTGCGCCACATGCCAGGCCAGCACCGTCTGACCGCGCGTCGCGCCGATCTCGGCCGACACCTCGTCGAGGGCGGCGAGGCGTCGCTCGTTGCCGACGTGGTCGTACGGCTCCGGGATCTCCTTGGCGGGATTGTCGTAGGCGCCGGCCAGCAGCGGCGTGTACGCCCACACCTCGAGCCCGTGCGCGTCCGCGTAGTCGCGCTGCTCGTCGCTCAGCACGCCGAAGCGGTGCTCGACCCCCGGCGGCCGGGTGCCCGGGCGCACGCGCAGGTACGTGGCGTTGAGCTGCAGGGCGTCGAGCGGGAGCGATCCGATCACCCGCGCATGCGCGCGGGCCCGCTCGATCCGCCAGGCGGGGTGGTTGGATGCCCCGACTCTGCGCGTCAGGCCGGCTCCGGTGAGCTCGGCGAGGGCCTCGACGGTCTCCTCGATCGGCGTGCGGCGGTCCTCCTGATGAAGCCACAGCAGGTCGACCGCTTCGACGCCGAGCCGGTCGAGGCTGCCCGCGAACGCATCGCGGACAGCGCGTCTCGACAGGCCTGCGCGGCCGGAAGGCCACGAGCCCGACCACAGCGGCTCCGCACCGAGCTTGGTCGCGATGCGGACGCGGTCTCGCACGCCGGGGCGGGCTGCGAGCCAGCGGCCGAGAACGCGCTCGCTGTCGCCGCCCTGTCCGTCCGCGCTCGCCCAGAAGCTGTAGCAGTCGGCCGTGTCGATCCAGACGCCGCCGCGCTCGACGAAGCGGTCGAGCAACGCGAAGGACGTGTGCTCGTCGATGGTCGTGCCGAACATCATGGCACCGAGCACGAGGGGGGACGTGGGAGATACGGCGTTCGTCATGTCACCACTGTGCAATCTGGAGTTCGCTCCAGGTCAAGCTCTATTCTGACCGACATGACCATGTACACACCGGCCGAGGCCGCGGCCCTCTCCGGCTTCTCGCTCGACACTCTTCGGTACTACGAGCGCGAAGGCATCCTCCCGCAGGTGCATCGCAGCGCCGGCGGACACCGGCAGTACTCGGAGGCGGATCTCGGAACGCTCGGCTTCCTCAAGTGCCTGCGGGAGACGGGCATGCCCATCGAACGACTGCGGCGCTATGGCGCGCTGTGCCGCGACGACTCCACGATTCCCGAGCGGATCGCACTGCTCGAGGAGCATGCCGCGGCGGTCGAAGCAGCGATCACCGACCTTCGCACGCAGCGGGACAAGCTGAGCGAGAAGCTCGAGTGGTACCGCGGGCGGGTCGATCCCGCGGAGTCCGCCGCGAGGGCGTTGCTATAGTCGTGAGGCTGCAGTAACGGTTACTTTAGGCTACAGACTCTCGGTAATGAAGCTTCCATGCTAAACTCTTGCGTACTTGAACTCCTAGACTAAAGGAAGCGATGTACGTCCTCACCGCCGACCAGCGCGCCAGCCGCGTCAACGCCGACGCCGTGCCGTCCGCCCTCGCCGTGGTGAGCCGGCACGGCAGCGACAGGCTCGCGCTGCCGCCCGAGCGCACGGCAGGCGACGAGCTGCAGGTCGCGGTCGCCGAGGCCTCCACCGTGCTGTCGATCGTGCTCGAACTGACGCGGTCTGGCGAATGGAGCGTCGGGCTCGGGGTCGGCGACGTCGAGTCGCCGCTCCCGCAGAGCGTCCGCGCGGCACGCGGCGAAGCCTTCATCAACGCCAGGGACGCCGTCGACCGCGCCAAGAAGACACCCACCCGACTGGCCGTCACCGCACCGGCCGGCGGAGAGGACGCCGAGGCCCTGGTCCGCCTGCTGGTCGAACTGCGCGACCGTCGGACGCCGGAAGGCTGGGAGGTCTACGACCTGCTCGCCGACGGGCTCACCCAGCGGGACGCGGCCGCGCGCCTGGGCGTGTCGGAGGGCGCGATCAGCCTGCGCGCCAAGGCCGCCGCGCTACGCGTGGAAGAGGCCGCCGTCCCTGCGCTGGAACGCGTGCTTGCACGCCTGGACGACGCGACACCCGCCATCCCGCCGCACGAACAAGGCTGAGCCGCCGGTGCGAATACCGGCTTTGCGCACACGGGCTGCCGCACCGGGGTGTCGTCGGGGGCTCATGTCAGACTGACGCCATGGTCCTCCCCGACGTCGTGCTGACGGCCGCGCTCGCGATCTTCCTGTTCCTCGCCCTGTGCGGCGCGCTCGTGCTTGTCATCGTCAGTCTTCGCAAGCCGGCCGACATCCCGCTCATCGTCGCGGGCGTCCTCGTGGTGCTGTGCCTGCTCGCCGTGACGGTGTCGCCCGTCAACGTTCCGCTCCTGCTCGGCTTGGCCATTGCACTGCTCGGAACGGCACTGGCGGTCCTCGGCGGCAACCCCATCACGCGGCGCATCCTCGACGTCGCGAGCCACGGGCGCGTGGAGGAAGGCGATAACGGCGGCATCCTCCTGCGTGCCCCCTCCTTGCCCGGGGCGGTCGCCGGCGAAGGCTCCGGGGCCGTCCGCGAGGTGATGCGCGGGGGCACCACCATCGGCTACCTCGAACGCGTCGCCGTGGTGCTCGGGATCATCGCCGGGTTCCCGGAGGCGATCGCAGTGGTGGTGGCCCTCAAGGGCATCGGCCGGTTCTCCGAGCTCGCGAGCGCCGAGGCACGGGAGCGGTTCATCATCGGAACCCTGGCAAGCCTGGTGTGGGCGTGCGTCGTCGGCGCGCTCGTGCGTCTCGCGATCTGGTGATCGCCGCCGCGACCCCGAAGGCTAGAGCCCGAGGGTGTGGGCGGTCGCCTGTACGCGCTCGATCAGTTCGGCCCGCTGCTCCGCCACTCTGACCGGAGCCGTGCCGCCGACTCCGGTGCGGCTCGCCACGGATCCCTCGACGCTCAGCACCTCGCGCACGTCCGGCGACAGGTGCGCCGACACCGACGCGAGCTGTTCATCGGTGACCTCGTGCAACTCGAGCCCGTTCTCCTCGCAGATGCGAACGAGGTGGCCCGAGATCTCGTGCGCGTCGCGGAAGGGCACGCCGCGCTTGACGAGCCACTCGGCGACGTCGGTCGCGAGCGAGAAGCCCTGGGGGGCGAGCGCAGCCATCCGGTCGGTGTGGAACCGCATCGTCGCCACCATGCCGGCGAACGCGGGCAGGACGGTCTCGAGGGTGCGCACCGAGTCGAAGACGGGCTCCTTGTCTTCCTGCAGGTCGCGGTTGTACGCGAGCGGAAGGGCCTTGAGAGTCGCGAGCAGCCCGGCGAGGTTGCCGATCAGTCGTCCCGTCTTGCCGCGCGCAAGCTCGGCGATATCGGGGTTCTTCTTCTGGGGCATGATGCTCGATCCGGTCGAGTATCCGTCGTCCAGCGTCACGAACCCGAACTCGCGCGTGTTCCAGAGGATGATCTCCTCGGCGAAGCGCGAGACGTCGATGCCGATCATCGCCGCGATGAACGCGAACTCGGCGACCACGTCGCGCGACGAAGTGCCGTCGATGGAGTTCTCGGCGGGCCGGTCGAGACCGAGCTCACGCGCGACGAGCTGCGGATCGAGACCGAGGGTCGAGCCGGCGAGCGCACCGCCGCCGTACGGAGACACCGCGGCGCGGGCGGACCAGTCGCGCAGGCGCTCGAGATCGCGCAGCAGCGGCCACGCGTGGGCCTGCAGGTGATGGGCCAGCAGCACCGGCTGCGCGTGCTGCAGGTGCGTGCGGCCCGGCAGGATCGCGTCGGGGTGCGCTTCGGCCTGCGATACGAGCGCGTCGACGAGACGAAGCACCTCACGCGCGACGGTGCGCGCGTGGTCGAGCAGATACATCCGCACGAGCGTCGCGATCTGATCGTTGCGGCTGCGGCCGGCACGCAGCTTGCCACCCAGCTCCGGACCGACGACGCCGATCAGCGCCTGTTCGAGCGCGCCGTGCACGTCCTCATCGGATGCCGCGGGCAGCAGTGTGCCGTCGGTCACGCCTCGTGCGAGCACGTCGAGGCCGTCGTGCATGGCCCGCTCCTCGTCCGATGTGAGGTACCCCGCGGCGGCGAGCGCCTTGGCGTGCGCGTGGGAGCCGGCGATGTCGTAGAGCGCGAGGTCCCAGTCGAAATGAGTCGATCGGCTGAGCTCGGCCAGCTCCGGGGAGGGTCCCGTGGCGAAGCGGGCTCCCCACAGTGCGCCTTCGTTGGTGCCGTCAGCCTTCGATTCACTCACGCGCCCAGCCTATCCGCAGGCCCCGGGCGCGCTCGCTCAGCGTCGGGGCGACCATGGGCTGTTCCGCCGCCCTCACGGAGTGGATGTCGGCACCGATCGCGCCTGCCGTCGGTCGCCCGGGACGGCGAAGCGCGACGAGGCATCCAGCACCGTCTCCAGCGGGCCGCGCCCGATGAGGAGCGCCCACGCCGTGCAGAGCACGATGGTGCCGATCGTCAGCGGCCAGAACGGCTCGAGCGCGCGGAAGCCGGCGAGGTCGCCGACACGGTCGAGCGTCGCGGCAGCGATCGCCGCCCACACGACGAGCTGCAGCGTGTAGGCGGTCAGCGGCATCGCACCGACGGCGCGCAGCGGCAGCACGACCCACCTGAGCACGGTGCGGCACGCGAGCAGGCAGATGCCCAGCACGGCGAGCGCGAAGCCGCCGGACCCGATGACCTCCAGGAGCCCGGTGGAGTGCGGCCTCGCGGTCCACAGCGCCCCGAGGTACGACGCAGCCTCTGCGCCCGGATCGGCGCCGGTGGCGGCATCCGTTCCGTAGCCCACCAGGGCGAGCAGCACGCCGGCGACGACCAGCCACACCTGCACCCGCAGCCGCGTCACACCGGCGCGGGCGACACCGAGCCCGGCGACGACGAACGCGATCCAGGTGGTGAACGGGTAGTGCCAGCCGAGTCCCAGCGAGACGAAGTACCCCGCGGGGGTGCTCCAGAAGGGCAGCGCGTCGAGGACGATCTGCACGAACGGCATGATCACGGCCAGGGCGCCCGCGAGCAGCAGGAGCATCCGGGCGGGCAGCGACGTCAGCGGCAGCGCGAGCAGGAACATCAGCGCGTAGGCGGGGAGGATCACGTAGACCGGCACGCCGGTGGCGATGAGCAGGATGCCGAGCACCCACAGCAGGGCCGCCCGCACCGCGAGCCGCCCCCGCGCCGTCGTCATGCGGCCTACCGGCAGCGGCTCGCGCCCGCCGGTCATCAGACCGATCGAGACGCCGGCGAGCGTCGCGAACAGGATCGACGAACGTCCCTGGACGACCGTGATCCACGTGGCGGGCTGCGCCGCGTCGAACGCGCCGCCGATCCACAGCAGGTGCGCCGCGAACATGCCCAGCACGGCGAGCCCGCGCGCGAGATCGACCCCGGCGATGCGGCCGGGGCCGTTCAGCCGCGCCCAGCGCGAGGCGAGCCAGCCGTCGTCGCTCGTCTCAGTGCGCTTCGTCTCGCCTCGCTCGCTCAACGACAGGAGTTCTTCCGCGCCGCCGTGTTCAGTCCTGGCGGAGCAGCCAGACCAGCAGCGCCTTCTGGGCGTGGAGGCGGTTCTCGGCCTCGTCCCAGACCACGCTCTGCGGCCCGTCGATGACTTCGGCGTCGACCTCGTAGCCGCGGTCCGCCGGCAGGCAGTGGATGAAGATCGCGTCGTCCTGCGCGAGCGCCATGAGCTCCTGGGTCACCTTGTACCCGCCGAGGTCACGCAGCCGCTCGAGCTTCTCCTCCTCCTTGCCCATCGACACCCACGTGTCGGTCACGATGACATCGGCGCCGGCCGCCGCCTCGTTCGCGTCGGTGTAGAGCGTGACGGAACCGCCGGTCTCGGCCGCACGTCGATCCGCATCGGCGATCACATCGTCGCGCGGCGCGTACGTCTCCGGCGATGCGACGCGCACGTGCATCCCGGCCGTGACGCCGGCGAGCACGTAGGAGTGCGCCATGTTCGACTTGCCGTCGCCGAAGAACGCCAGCGTGAGACCCTTCAGCTCGCCCTTGTGCTCCTTGATGGTGAGCAGATCGGCGAGCAGCTGGCAGGGGTGGAAGTCGTCGCTGAGGGCGTTGATGACCGGCACCCGCGTGCCTTCGGCCATCTGCTCGAGGCCGGCCTGCGCGTAGGTGCGCCAGACGATCGCGGCCACCTGACGCTCGAGCACGCGCGCCGTGTCGGCGGGCGTCTCCTTGCCGCCGAGCTGGCTGTTGGCGGTCGAGATGATGAGCGGCGAGCCGCCGAGATCGGCGATGCCGACGGCGAACGACACGCGCGTGCGGGTCGACGACTTGTCGAAGATGACCGCGACGGTCTGCGGGCCCTCGAGGGTCTTGAGCTTCCAGCGGTCCTTCTTCAGCGCGATGGCGAGATCGAGGATCTCGTCCTGCTCGGCATGCGTCAGGTCGTCGTCGCGCAGCAGGTGGCGGGTCATGCGGGAACCTCCGTGGGGGTCTCGAGCACCAGGGCGTCCTCCACGGTGCGGATCGCAGCCGTGAACAGCTCGACGAACTCGTCGATCTCGACGTCGCCGATCGTGAGGGCCGGTACCAGCCGGATGGTCTCGTCGTTGGGTGCGTTGATGACGAGGCCATGCTCCTGCGCGGCCGCCACGAGCGCTTTGGCGACGGGATGCCGCAGCCCCACGCCGATCAGCAGCCCGGCGCCGCGGCATCCGTCGATCAGCTCGGAGTCGATGCGCTCGATCGCCGCGGTGAGCTGGGCGCCGCGCTCGGCCGCGTTGCGGACCAGGTCTGCGCGCTCGATCTCGCCCAGCACCGCGCCCGCGACGGCGGTGCCGAGCGCGTTACCGCCGAAGGTGGAGCCGTGCGTGCCCGGGTAGAACAGCTCGCTCGCGCTGCCGAAGGTGATCAGTGCACCGATGGGGAACCCGCCGCCGATGCCCTTTGCGACCGTGATGGCGTCGGGGGTGATGCCCTCGTGCTGGAAGGCGAACCACTCCCCCGTGCGGCCGGCGCCGGTCTGGATCTCGTCGATGATGAGCAGCGCGCCGTGGCGCTCGGTGATCTCGCGGGCGGCGGCCAGGTAGCCCTCCGGCAGCGGCAGCACGCCCGCCTCGCCTTTGACGGGCTCGACGAAGAGCGCGGCGACGCGGTCGTCGATCGCCGCTTCCAGCGCCTCGACCGTGGAGTCGATGAACTCGACGCCCGGGGTCATCGGGAGGAAGGGCTCCTGCATGTAGGGCTTGCCGGTGAGGGCGAGTGTGCCCATCGTGCGACCGTGGAACGCGTCGTTCAGCGCCAGGATCCGCGGACGGTCGGCGCCCCCCTCCCGGCTCTTGGCACCGTGGAGCCGGGCGAGTTTGAACGCCGCCTCGTTCGCCTCGGCGCCGGAGTTGCCGAAGTACACGCGGCCCTCGTCGCCGGTGCCCGCGAGACGCTTCAACGTCGACGCGAGCGCCAGCTGCGGCGGGGTGGCGAAGTAGTTCGACACGTGCGCCAGCGTCGCCGCCTGGGTCGCGATCGCGTCGACGAACACCGGGTGCGCGTGGCCGAGCGAGTCCACCGCGATCCCCGCGAGGAAGTCGAGGTACCGCTTGCCGTCGGCATCCCAGAGGTACGAGCCCTCGCCGCGCACGAACATCTGCATCCGAGCACCGAAGCTCTTCACGAGGTCGCGCCCCGCATCGTCCTGCCACGTCATCCGAGCACCACCTCTGTTCCGATTCCCTTGCTGGTGAAGATCTCCACGAGCACCGAGTGCGGCACCCGCCCGTCGATGATGGCCGCGGTCTCCACGCCGCCCTCGACGGCCTCCAGGCACGCCGCCATCTTCGGGATCATGCCCGACTCGAGCGAGGGCAGCATCGCCCGCAGCTCGGCCGCTGTCAGGTGCGACACGAGCGAGTCGCGGTTGGGCCAGTCGGCGTAGAGCCCGGCCACGTCGGTGAGCACCACGAGCTTCGCGGCCCCCAGCGCGACGGCGAGAGCGGATGCCGCGGCATCCGCATTCACGTTCAGTGAGTGCCCCGGGGTGTCGAGGTCGGGAGCGATGCTCGAGACCACGGGGATGCGGCCGGCGGCGAGCTGATCGAGCACGGGCTGCGGATCGACCTCGACGACATCGCCGACCCGGCCGAGGTCGTGCTCGACGCCCTCGATGACCACACCGCGGCGGCGGCCGCCGAACAGGCCCGCGTCCTCGCCGCTGAGCCCGGTGGCGACCGGGCCGTGCGCGTTGATCTTCGACACGAGCTGCGGATTGATCTGCCCGGTGAGCACCATCCGCACCACCGAGATCGCCTCGGTGGAGGTGACGCGGTAGCCGCCCTTGAACTCGCTCGGGATCGCCAGGCGATCGAGCATCGAGGAGATCTGCGGACCCCCGCCGTGCACGACGACCGGCTTCACCCCGACGTAGCGGAGGTAGGCGATGTCGGCGGCGAAGGCGTCCTGCAGCTCCTCGCTCACCATCGCGTTGCCCCCGTACTTCACCACGACGATCTGGTCGCGGAAGCGCCGGAGCCAGGGCAGCGACTCGATGAGGGTCACGGCGCGCGCGCTGGCTTCGCCGGGATCGGTCTCTTGCAGGTCGGTCATGAGGAGTAGGCGCTGTTCTCGTGGACGTAGTCGTGAGTGAGGTCGTTGGTGAGGATCGTCGCCTCGGCCGCTCCGACCTTCAGGTCGATGATGAGATCGGTGGCACGCGGGGTCAGATCGACGTCCTCTCGCGGCGCGTCGGGGCCGCCCTGCGAGCACACCCGGACGCCGTTCATCCACACGTCGACGTCGTACGGGTCGAACTGCGCCTGCGTGGTGCCGATGGCGGCGAGCACACGGCCCCAGTTCGGGTCGTTCCCGAAGATCGCCGCCTTGAACAGGTTGTTGCGGGCGACCGAGCGGCCCACCTCGACGGCCTCCTGCTCGGAGGCGGCGTTGATGACCTGGATCGTGATGTCGTGGCTCGCGCCCTCGGCGTCGCCCTGCAGCTGCTGCGCGAGGTCCTGGCAGATCTCGGCGAGTGCCGCGGCGAAGGCGTCGGGGTCGGGCGTGATGTCCGACGCCCCGCTCACCATGAGGGTGACCTGGTCGTTGGTCGACATGCAGCCGTCCGAGTCGAGCCGGTCGAACGTGCGCCCGGTCGCCTGGCGGAGCGCCGCATCGGCCTGAGCGGCGTCGAGGACGGCGTCGGTCGTGAGCACCACGAGCATCGTGGCGAGGCCGGGCGCCAGCATCCCGGCACCCTTCGCCATGCCGCCGATCGACCAGCCGTCGCGGTTCACGTGCGCGCGCTTGGGCCGCGAGTCGGTGGTCATGATGGCGAGGGATGCCGCCTCCCCGCCGTCGGCGGAGAGCTCGGCGATGCCCTGCTCGGTGCCGGCGAGCACCTTGCTGCGGAAGACCTCGTCGCCGGTGCCGATGAGACCTGTCGAGCACACCAGGATGTCTCCCGCGCTCACGTCGAGCAGCTCGGCCGCCTTCTCGGCGGTCTGGTGCGTCGTCTGGAACCCGAACGAGCCCGTGAAGCAGTTCGCGCCGCCCGAATTGAGGACGATCGCTTCGACCACTCCGTCACGGATGACCTCCTGCGACCACAGGATCGGGTTCGCCTTGGCGCGGTTGCTGGTGAAGACCGCCGCGCCGACCTTGAGCGGGCCGCGGTTGACCACCACGGCCACGTCGGGCTTGCCCGACGACTTGAGTCCGACGGCGACGCCGGCCGCTGCGAATCCCTGGGGCGTGGTGACGCTCACGGGGCGACTCCGTTCACGGTCAGCGCGGTGCCCTCGGCGAGGCCCAGCGCGATGTTCATGGACTGCACGGCTGCTCCGGCCGTGCCCTTGACGAGGTTGTCGACGGCGGTCACGACGACCACCCGGTTCGCAGCCCGGTCGACCGCCAGGCCCATGAGCGCGGTGTTCGCGCCCAGCACGTCGGCCGTGCGCGGGAACTCCCCCGCCGGCAGCAGCTGCACGAACGTCTCGTCGCCGTAGGCGGCCTCCCACGCGGCGCGGATCTCGTCGTCCGTCGCGCCCGGCGTGATGGGCGCCGTCGAGGTCGCGAGGATCCCCCGCGACATCGGCACCAGGACGGGGGTGAACGAGATGCGGATGCCCTGGTCGGCGGCATCCGTCGACGCGGTCCCTGAGCCTGTCGAAGGGCGGGCGGCGGCGAGCGCCTGACGGATCTCGGGGATGTGCCGGTGGGTGCCGCCGACGGCGTACGGATTCGCCGTGCCGAGGACCTCGCTGGCGAGGAGGTTCGTCTTGAGGCTCTTGCCGGCACCCGAGGGGCCCACCGCCAGCACCGTCACGATGTCGGACGGATCGATGACCCCGGCGGCGACGCCCGGGGCGAGGCTCAGACTGACGGTCGACGCATTGCAGCCGGGAGCGGCGATCCGGGTCGCCCCCACGAGCCGGTCGCGCTGCTTCGAGCCGGCGAGCGGGAGCTCGGGAACGCCGTACACCCAGGGGTCGTGGAAGTCGCCGCCGTAGAACCGATCCCAGTCGGCCACCGACTCGAGGCGGTGATCGGCCCCCGCATCGATGACGAGGGGCGTGTCGCCGAGCACGTCGGTGTACTGCCCCGACTGCCCGTGCGGCAGCGCAAGGAACACGATGTCGTGCCCTGCGAGGATCTCGGGCGTGGTCTGCTCGAGGGTGAGGTGGGCAAGCGACCGCAGGTGCGGCTGGTGCTGGATGAGCGGCTGTCCCGCGTTGGAGTGCGCGGTCACGGTGCGGATCTCGACGTCGGGATGCGCGGCGAGGATCCGCAGGATCTCGCCGCCCGCATAACCGGATGCGCCGGATACGGCGACCGAATATGTCATGGATTCCACCTTAGAGTCTGGGTGCGGGGGCTACAGGCGGCGACGCCCGCTCGCAGACGTCCAAGGTGAGGACGGCGGTGCAGGGGTCGCCTAGAGTCGGCGCTCGCCCAGACGGCGTCGGCGCGCAGGAACGACGCTCGGAACGAGCGTCGAGGGTCCCTGGGTCGCCGAAGGCATGCGCCGACGATAGCCGCCTGATCGCGGCATCCGCAAATCGAGCGTGACCGCCGGCGTCATGTGCTCTCGCCGAGACCACACGTCCGGCGCGCGGCGTTCATGGGTCTTCGGCGAGAACCCACGATCCCGCCGGCGGGTCAGGCGCGGCTGTCACCGAGAAGGTCGAGGAGGGCGAGCTCATCCGACCGCGTGAGCCCCGCGCGGCGCTCGCGATCCAGGCCGCGCTTCCGTTCGTCGGCGAGGGTGCGCTCGAGCGTCTCCCGCACAGGTCGGAGCCGCCCGCCGAGCAGCCGGTATGCGGTGTTCGAGCGGGTCCAGAAGCCCGTCGTGTCGGCGGGAAGCCAGAGCGGCAGTGAGCGCGGACCCGCCCAGTACGCGACATCGTGCGCCTCCAGCCAGGCATCGGCCGCCGGCACGACGGCTCCCGTGTGACCTGCCACCTCGCGCGCATCCGCGAGCAGCCGGTCGAGGCCGACGGGATCGCCCACCGCGTTCACGACGCCGGTCCACCGCTCGCGCCCGATCGCCTGCACGAACTCCGCGAGGTCGTCGACGTCGATCACCTGCGCTCCGCGCTCCGTCGTCTCGGGCGTGAGCACCTCCCCGTCGCCCGCGAGGGCGAACCGGCCGACCCAGTAGCCGAACCTGTCTGTGGGATCGCCGGGGCCGACGATGAGCCCCGGACGCACGATGGCCGCGCGGAATCCGAGTGACGCACGGACGGATGCCTCGGCCCGCACCTTCGCGCGACCGTAGTCCTCGTCCGCGCCGGCGTCGCCGAGCGCGAGCAGCCCAGCCGATTCGTCGGCGCCGGGCTCGTCGTTCGCGGCGTAGACCGACACCGTCGAGATGTACGTCCAGTGCCGGGTGCGGCCCGCGAGGGCCTCCAGGGCGGATGCGACATGCGCCGGGTTCGACGAGATGTCGACGATCTCGTCCCAGTCGCGACCGGCGACCGCGTCGTACGCCCCGGGATCGTCGCGGTCGCCGACGACGAGGGTGGCACCGTACGGTGCCTCCCGCCCACCCCGTGCCAGGCAGGTCACGGCGGCTCCGGTTGGGCCCACGCGGCCGGAGGCTCCGCGCGACGCGCCAGCGGCGCGTGGAGTGGCCGTGGGGACCGTCCACTTCTCGGCGACGCGCCCGCTCAGCCAGCCCGTCCCGCCCAGCACCAGTACGTCGGTCATGCCACCAGCCAACCAGACCGGCCGGGTCGCGGCATCCGTCTCCGCCCCCAGCAGATCCCGCCCGACGCGATGACGGCCCGTGCTGTCACCGAGAGCCCGTGTCGTGCACCGGTCGCGACGTGGGCGATCGGTGACGGCACGGGCTCCCGACAGCGGGCGGCGGGTTACTCGCGCAGCGTGGCGCCGAAGCGCTCGGTCGCCGCGGCGACGCCGGCCAGCTTCGCCTCGGTCGCCTCGGCAGCAGTGAGCGTGCGGTCGGGAGCGCGGAAGCGCAGCGCGAACGTCAGGCTCTTCGCCCCCTCGGGCAGACCCTGCCCGCGGTAGTCGTCCACGAGACGCAGCGACTCGAGCAGCTCGCCCGCACCCTCGACGAGCGCGGCCCGCACCTCGGCGGCCGGCACGTCGGCGGGGAGGACGAGCGAGACGTCCTGCGTCGCCACGGGGAAGCCCGACAGCGACGCGGCGACGACCTTCTCCCCGGCCAGTGACAGCACGAGATCGAGATCGAGCTCTGCGACGACCACGCGACCGGGAAGATCGGATGCCTCGGCCACGGCCGGCAGCAGTTCTCCGACGTAGCCGACCTCCACGCGATCCCCCGCGTTCGCCGACGCGACCGACAGCACGCCGGTACGGCCGGGGTGCAGCGCGGCGCGCTCACCCTGCGTCACGTCGATCGTGACGCCGGCCGCGGCGGCGATCGTGCGGACGGCATCCAGGGCGTCGGCGAGCTCTGCGGCCACCGGCGCGAGCCCGGGCTGCTTGGACACCAGGTTGCCGGTGAGCAGTACGGCGACGTGCCGATGCTGTGGCGGAATGGAGGCGTCGAGCTCGGCGAGCGTCGCGGCATCCGGGCGCACGGCCAGCGGGGGCACGTGCGACGTGCCGTACTGCACACCGGGCTCGGGGAGGAACACGACACCCGTCTCGAACAGCAACAGGTCGGTCAGCCCGCGCGCCACGTTGCGGTGCGCGACCTGCAGCAGGCCCGGAACGAGCGACCGACGCAGGAACGGCGACTGGCCGTCGAGCGGGTTCGCCAGCTTGACGCTCGGCAGGTGCTCGCCCGACGGCGAGCCGTGCAGGTCGTTCTGCTCCTCGGTGGTGAAGCCGAACGACGGCGTCTCGACGTACCCGGCCGCCGCGAGCGCGTTGGCGACGCGGCTGCGGCCCTGCTGGGCCGGGGTGAGTCCGCGGCCCGACGGCGGCAGGGGCAGCAACGCCGGGATGCGGTCGTAGCCCTCGATGCGGGCGACCTCCTCGGCGAGCGTCCACTTGTCCGTGAGGTCGGGGCGCCACGACGGCGGGATGACCTGCCAGCCGGCGGCGTCGTCCTCGTTGGGCACGACCTCGCAGCCGATGAGCCGCAGCGCCGCCTCGATCTGCCCCTGCGTGTAGTCGACCCCGATGAGATGCTGCACGAACAGCGGCGGAAGCTCGATGCCGGGCATGAACACCTCGGCGAACAGCGCCGCGCCGTAGGCGTCGTCGCTCGTGCCTCCGGCGTACTCCTCCATCAGGTCGGCGACGCGGCGCGCGGCCACGAACGGCACGAGCGGGTCGACGCCGCGCTCGAAGCGACGGGAGGCCTCGCTGGGCAGCTTGTGCCGGCGCGCCGTGCGCGCGATCGACACGGTGTCGAACGTGGCGGCCTCGATGAGCACGTTGCGCGTCGCGTCGCTCATCTCGGTGGCGCCGCCGCCCATGACGCCCGCGAGACCGATGGGGCCCGAGTCGTCGGTGATGAGCAGGTCTTCGGGATCCAGCGTGCGGACCTTGCCGTCGAGCGTCTCGAGCTTCTCGCCGGGCGCCGCGCGGCGTACCGTGATCCCGCCCTGCAGCTTGTCGAGGTCGTAGCCGTGGATGGGCTGCCCGAGCTCGAGCATCACGTAGTTCGTGATGTCGATCAGGATGCCGAGGGAGCGGATGCCGGCGAGCGACAGTCGCGCGATCATCCACGCCGGCGTGGGCTTGGTGGGGTCGACGCCGCGCACGACGCGCGCCACGAACTCGGTGACACCGGCGCGGCCGCGGATCGGCGCGGTGTCGTCGGCGGTGACGGGGAACCCCTGCCCGGGGGCGATCTCGTCCCACGCGCGCTCGGCGGGGTCCCGGAAGGGAACACCCGTCGAGTGCGAGTACTCGCGGGCCACACCGCGGATCGACAGCGCGTACCCGCGGTCGGGGGTCACGTTGATCTCGACGGCGACGTCGTCGAGGCCCAGCAGCGAGATCGCGTCGGTGCCGACGGGCGCGTCGATGCCGAGTTCCACGAGACGGAGGATGCCGCTGTGCTCCTCGCCGAGGCCGAGCTCGCGGGCCGAGGCGATCATGCCGTCGGACACGTGCCCGTACGTCTTGCGCGCGGCGATCGGGAACGGACCCGGAAGCACGGCGCCCGGGAGCGTCACCACGACCTTGTCGCCCGCGAAGAAGTTGCGGGCGCCGCAGACGATGCCGTGCACCGCGTCGCCGCCGTCCGCCGCGGTCTCGCCGTCCGGCGCGACGCGCACCTGGCACCAGCGGATCGTCTTGCCGTTGGACTGCGGCTCCTCGACGAATTCGAGCACCTCGCCGACGACGATGGGGCCTTGCAGCTCGAAGCGGTGGACGTCCTCCTCTTCGAACCCGACGCGCACGAGCGCCGCGAGGACGTCCTCGGGCGAGGCATCCGCCGGAACATCGACGTACTCACGCAACCATGAGAGCGGGACGCGCATCAGACCACCATTCCGAACTGCTCGCTGAAGCGGACATCGCCCTCGGCCATGTCGCGCATGTCCTGGACGTCGCTGCGGAACATCAGCGTGCGCTCGACGCCCATCCCGAACGCGAAGCCGGAGTACTCCTCGGGGTCGATCCCGGCCGCGCGCAGCACGTTGGGGTTGATCATGCCGCAGCCGCCCCACTCGATCCATCGGGCGCCGCCCTTGAACGTGGGGTGCCAGAGGTCGAGCTCGGCCGACGGCTCCGTGAAGGGGAAGAAGTTCGCGCGGAATCGCGTCTTCGCCTCGGGGCCGAACAGCACCTTGGCGGCGTGGTCGAGGGTGCCCCGGAGGTGCGCCATGGTGATGCCCTTGTCGACGACGATGCCCTCGAACTGCGTGAACACCGGCAGGTGGGTCGCGTCGTACTCGTCGGTGCGGTAGACCCGCCCCGGGCACAGCACGTAGAGCGGCAGGTCGCGCTCGAGCATCGAGCGCACCTGCACCGGGCTGGTGTGCGTGCGCATCACGAGGTGCCGGTCGACCGGGTCGACGAAGAACGTGTCCTGCATCTGGCGCGCCGGGTGGTCGACGTCGAAGTTCAGCGCGTCGAAGTTGAACCACTCGTGCTCGAGCTCGGGACCCTCCGCGATCTCCCAGCCCATCCCGACGAAGATGTCGGCGATCTGCTCCTGGAGGAGGGAGATCGGATGCCGCGCGCCGACGCGTGCGCGGGCCGGCAGCGCCGTGATGTCCAGGCGCTCCGCCTCGAGCTTCGCGGCGGTCTCCGCCGCGACGAGCTCCTCCTCACGGGCGGCCAGCGCCTGGTTCACGCGGCCGCGCGCCTGACCGACGAGCTTGCCGAACTCGGCCTTCTTGTCGTTCGGGACCTCGCGCAGTCGCGCGTTGAGCTTCGCCAGCGGCGAGCCCTCGGCGGCGTGCGCGGACCGTGCGGCCTTCAACGCCGCGGTGTCCGCCGAGGCGCCGATCGCTGCGAGGGCGGCGTCGACGGCGGCGTTCACCGCCTCGGGCGTGATCTCGGTGTTCTCAGCAGCGTCTGACACGAGAGACGAGTCTAGCGACGGCTGATCGTCGCCTGCGCTCGGCGACCGGTGGGGTCGGCGTCAGGCGCCGCCGCCGGTGCGGATATCCGACTGCGCGACGATCAGCTCGGTGTCGGTGCCACCCTGACCGGGCTGACCCGCCGCAGCCACCGTGGTCACCTTCGGCGACCGGCGCGTGCGCTTCTCGACGATGTAGGCGACGTACGACAGCGCAAGGCAGAGCGCCACATAGATCGAGCCGCCGATGATCGCCGAGGGGATGAGCGGCGAGTTGTACAGCGCCTGCGACCCCAGCAGCTTCACGAGATAGAGCAGCTCGTGGTAGGTGATGATGAAGCCGAGTGCGGTGTCCTTCAGCGTGACGACGAGCTGGGAGATGATGACCGGGAGCATCGCCCGGATCGCCTGCGGCAGCAGGACGAGCCGCATGACGCCGGCCTTTCGCAGACCGATGGCGTAGCCCGCCTCGCTCTGGCCGCGCGGCAGCGATTCGACGCCCGCACGGATCACCTCGGCGAGCACCGAGCCGTTGTACGCGATCAGGGCGATGACGACGGCCCAGTAGGGCGACATCTTGACCCCGATCACGGGCAGCCCGTAGTACAGCAGCATCATGAAGATGAGCACCGGGATCGCGCGCAGGATCTCGACGATCCAGCCGACCGGCACACGCACCCACGCGTGGTCGGACATGCGGCCGAGCGCCAGGACGAAGCCGAGGATGATCGCACCGACCGCCGCGACGCCGAAGGCCGCGAGCGTGTTCCACGTCGCCTCGAGGAACAGCATCCAGATGGTGGAGTAGGTGAACAGCTCCCACTTCTCGGGGCTGAACTGCCCGGTCTCGTAGAAGCGCCAGATCACCCAGCCCACGAACAGCAGGACCACCAGGATGGTGACGGCGCCGATGATGCGGTTGCGGACGACCGCCCGCGGTCCGGGGACGTCGTACAGGACGGAGCCGCTCATCGCGCGATCCTCCACTTGCGCTCGACGAATCGCTGCAGCCATGCGAGGAGCAGCACCAGGACCACGAAGATCACCATGACCCACAGCAGGACGACGAGCTGATTCTCGCCGACTTCGCTGAGGTTGGAACGCACGGAGCCGAGGTTGACCACCGAGAAGCCGGCGGCGACCGTCGTGTTCTTCAACAGCGCGATGAACACGCTCATCATCGGCGGAATGACCGAACGCGTCGCCTGCGGCAGCACGATGAGGGACATGACCTGTCCGAAGGTGAGGCCGAGCGCCCGTGCCGCTTCCGCCTGCCCGACGGGAACCGTGTTCACACCGGACCGGATGGTCTCCGCCACGTAGGTGGCGGTATAGATCCCGAGCGCAACGGTCGCGAGCATGACGGCCGGGACGCGCTGCTGCAGCAGGATCGGCAGGCAGAACGCGAAGAAGAACATCACCAGCGTCAGCGGCGTGTTGCGGATCCAGTTGACGTACACGGCGCCCACGGAGCGCGCGATCGGCACCGGTGAGACTCGCATCGCGCCGACGATGAAGCCGAGCACGAGCGCGATCAGACCGCCGCCGAAGAACAGCACCAACGTGCCGACGAGGGCCTCGTTCCACAGGTCGAGGTTGTCTGTGATGACTCCCACCGTGCCGCCTTCCTCATCCGAACATGGTCAGGGACGTCCCGTGGCGGCGCCGAGGGCGCCGCCACGGGAATCGGTCACATGGCCGGGTCGACCTCGGGCTGCTCGCCCTCGACACCGGCGTCGCCGAGGTTGTTGTCGAAGATCTGCTGCCAGATGTCGCCGCCGTCGGTGAACACCGTGTTGATGTACTCCTGCAGCGCGGTGTCGCCCTTCGCCAGGCCGACGCCGTAGCGCTCCTCGCTGAAGACGTCACCGACGACCTTGAGGTTGTCGGGGTCCTGCGCGGCGTAGCCGATGAGGATCGCCTCGTCGGTCGTCACGGCATCCACCTGGCCGTTCTTGAGGTCCTCGACGCATGCGGAGTACGTGTCGTACTCCTTGGTCTGGGCCGTTCCCAGATCCTTGATGCGCTGGATCGACGTGGAGCCGGTGGCCGAGCACACCACCATGTCGGACGTGAGCGAGTCAGGGCCGTCGATGGTGTCGTTGTCGGCCGCGACCAGCAGACCCTGTCCGGTGATGAAGTACGGACCGGCGAAGTTGATCTGCTCCTTGCGCTTGTCGGTGATCGAGTACGTGCCGACGTAGTAGTCGATGTCGCCGTTCACGATCGCCTGCTCGCGGTTCGCGGACGGGATCGCGGTGAACTCGATCTGGTCCTCGTCGAAGCCGAGCGATGCCGCGATCCAGCGTGCGATGTCGATGTCGAAGCCGGTCCGCTCGCCGGTGGTGGGGTCGAGGTAGCCCAGACCGGGCTGGTCCTCCTTGACGCCGACCTTGACCGAGCCGCGCTCCGTCATGGCGTCGAACGTGGGGCTGCCTTCGATCGTGACGTCGGTGGCGACCTCCCAGGGCGTGCTCGACATCTCCTCGTCACCGCCGCCGGTCGACTCGGACGGTGAGGCCCCCGGCGTGCCGCTGTTGCACGCGGTGAGGGTCAGCAGGGCGGCTGCGGCCAGGCCCAGGCCGGCGATCATCTTTGTCTTGCGCATGTGTGTTCCTCCTGTTGCATGTGTTTCCACGGGTTCCGTATGTCGGTGCGGGGTGAAGTCGGGAGCGTCCTGCCGGGGCCGGCGCGACGCAGCGCGGGTCAGTGGGTCAGGAGCTTCGAGAGGAAGTCCTTGGCGCGCGCGCTCTGCGCATTCGTGAAGAACTCCTCCGGCGTCGCCTCTTCGACGATCTGACCGTCGGCCATGAACACGACCCGGTCGGCCGCCTTGCGGGCGAATCCCATCTCGTGCGTCACGACGATCATCGTCATGCCGTCCTGGGCGAGGCCGACCATCACGTCGAGCACCTCGTTGATCATCTCGGGGTCGAGCGCGCTCGTCGGCTCATCGAAGAGCATCACCTTCGGCTGCATCGCGAGCGCGCGCGCGATCGCCACGCGCTGCTGCTGCCCGCCCGACAGCTGTGCGGGCAGTTTGGATGCCTGCTGCGCGACGCCGACCCGTTCCAGCAGCTGCCGGGCGACCGCTTCGGCATCCGCCTTCTTCATCTTCCTGACCTTGATCGGTCCCAGCGTGACGTTCTCGAGGATCGTCAGGTGCGAGAAGAGGTTGAAGGACTGGAAGACCATGCCGACATCCGCTCGGAGGCCGGCGAGGCCCTTGCCCTCTTTCGGCAGCTCCTTGCCGTCGATCGCGATGGTGCCGCTCGTGATCGTCTCGAGGCGGTTGATCGTGCGGCACAGCGTCGACTTGCCCGAGCCGGACGGGCCGATCACCACGACGACCTCGCCGCGGTTGACGGTGAGATCGATGTCTTTGAGTGCTTGGAATTCTCCGTAGTGCTTCTGCACGTTCGAGATCTGGACGAGGGGGTCACCACGGCGGACCGAGATGTTGCTCGTCGGCGTCGCCTGTCCGGCTGCATCTGGTGCCGGCGCACTGTCGTCGGGCGTCATAGCGTTCACCCTAGGGGCGAGCGAGGACACTCGGCCAGTAGGACCCTCGAGCCTTTACCGTTCCGTAACAGGGGCGGAATACCAGCGGCTCAACCGACGGCGCGCTGCGCGAAGGCGGTCTCGTACAAGCAGACGCTGGCGGCGGTCGCGAGGTTCAGCGACTCGGCGGCGCCGTAGATCGGCAGCCGCAGCGAGAGATCGACCAGCGACAGGGCGTCCTCTTCGAGACCACGCGCCTCGTTGCCGAAGAGCCAGGCGGTCGGCTCGGCGAGCAGATCACGGGAGGCGAGGAAGTCCCCTCCCCCGACATCGGCGGCGATGACGCGCACACCGGCCGCGCGGGCCTTCTCGACCGCCGTCGCAAGATCGGCGCCGACGGCGACCGGCACGTGGAACAGCGATCCCGTCGTGGCGCGGACGACCTTCGGGTTGTAGGGGTCGACAGTGCGCCCGGTGAGGATGACCGCATCTGCTCCCGCAGCGTCGGCCGCCCGGATGATGGTGCCGAGGTTGCCGGGGTCGCGCACCTCCTCGCAGATGGCGACGAGGCGCGGGCCGGACGCGAAGATGTCGCGCAGCGATGTCGGCGACTGCCGGGCCACCGCGACGATGCCCTGCGGTGTCACGGTGTCGGCCATCGCGTCGAGGACCGCCTCGGTCGTGTAGACGACCTCCAGGCCGGCATCCTTCGCGGCATCGCGCACATCCGCGTGCCGCTCGAGCGCCGACGGCGTCGCGAACAGCTCGACGAGCGTGTCGGGCCGATACGCCAGCGCCTCACGCGCGGCCTGCGGCCCTTCGAGGAGGAAGAGCCCGGTCTCCTGCCGCGCGCTCCGCTTGGTCAGCTTCGCGACGGCGCGGACACGCGGAGAGCGAGGGTTCTCGAGCACGGCATCAGTCTAGGGTCGCGGCATCCGTCCCCTGACATGCGTTTCCGCCCCTTCTGCGTCGGTCGCCGACGCAGAAGGGGCGCCCTCCGTGAGGAGGACGCCCCTTCCGAGACAGCGGATGCCGCGTGTCAGGCGCTCTTAGGCGCGTTGACGTTCTCGGGCAGTGCCTGCTTGGCGGTCTGGACGAGCGACGCGAACGTCTTGGGCTCGTTCACCGCGAGCTCGGCGAGCATGCGACGGTCGACCTGCACACCCGCGAGGCCGAGGCCCTGGATGAAGCGGTTGTAGGTGATGCCGTTCTGGCGGGCAGCGGCGTTGATGCGCTGGATCCACAGACGGCGGAAGTCGCCCTTGCGCTTGCGACGGTCGCGGTACGCGTAGACGAGCGAGTGGGTGACCTGCTCCTTCGCCTTGCGGTACAGACGCGAGCGCTGGCCCCGGTAACCGGAGGCGCGCTCGAGGATGACGCGACGCTTCTTGTGGGCGTTGACGGCCCGCTTGACTCTAGCCATTTCGATTGATTCCTATTCCTGCGTCGGCGCTCAGAGGCCGAGGAGCTTCTTGGCGACCTTGGCGTCGCCCTTCGCGAGGACCTGGTCCTGCGACAGGCGGCGGGTACGGCGACTGGGCTTGCCCTCGAAGTTGTGGCGAAGGTTCGCCTGCTGCTTCATGAGCTTCCCGCTGCCCGTGACCTTGAAGCGCTTCTTGGCGCCCGAGTGGGTCTTCTGCTTCGGCATCTCTTCTTCCTTCGTTTCACTTCCCGCCCAGGCGGGAGTCGGTATCCCGCGGTGCGGGAGTCTGTGGGGCCTATTCGGCCGTGGCGGCCTCGGACTCGGCGGCCGGAGCCTCGGTCTCGGCTGCGGCGTCCGAGTCGGCGTCGCCCTGCGGGCCACTGCCGTTACGGGCGGAACGCGCTGCCTCCTTGTTGGCGGCACGCTGAGCGTTCTGCTCGGTCTTCACCTCGGACTTGTTCTTGTGCGGGGCGACCACCATCACCATGTTGCGACCGTCGATCGTCGGGTTCGACTCGACCGTGCCGAACTCGGCGACGTCCTCCGCGAACTTGCGGAGGAGACGCACGCCCTGCTCGGGGCGCGACTGCTCGCGGCCACGGAACAGGATCATCGCCTTGACCTTGTCGCCCGCCTGCAGGAAGCCCTCGGCGCGCTTGAGCTTGGTTATGTAGTCGTGGGCCTCGATCTTCAGGCGGAACCGGACCTCCTTGAGGACGGTGTTCGCCTGATTGCGACGCGCTTCCTTGGCCTTCTGCGCAGCCTCGTACTTGAACTTGCCGTAGTCCATGATCTTGACCACGGGCGGCTTCGAGTTCGGGGCCACCTCGACGAGATCGAGGTCGGCCTCCTGGGCCAGGCGCAGCGCCACCTCGATGCGGACGACGCCGACCTGCTCACCCGCGGGTCCGACGAGGCGGACCTCGGGGACGCGGATGCGGTCGTTGGTGCGGGGATCGCTGATGCGGAACTCCTTGGGTTATGGGATGGACCACCGCGACACATGTTCATGTCGCGGGCGGAGAGAGGATCCATTCCACCCGTCAGACGCTTCGAGCGCCGACTTCCTGCACCCTCTCCGGTGACGGAGCTCCCGCGCGGTTGCCCTGGCGGCTACCCCTCCCGTTTCTGCGTGGCCGCAGGACGGTCGGGGCGGAGTGCCTGACCCGGTAGCCTGGAACGGCAAGCGCGGGTGGGATGTGATCCACTTTCCGATCCGGCACAGAACGTACCGGAGACCGCAGCAGTCTATCAGAGAGAACGGCGTGGACACGATTCGAGACCAGGACGGCGAAACGACGAGCACGACGGCGGTGGATGCCGAGCGTCAGGCCCGCTGGGAAGAGCAGGAGCGCGCCGCGGCCTCCGCCTCGCGCGACATCGCCGAGGTGCCGGCCGTCGAGGTCATCACGACCGCCGCCGTCCACCTGCTGAGCGCCGCCGCGGTCAAGGTCGGCCTCGCCGACGACCCCGCGACGCAGACCGACCTCGACGAGGCACGCAAGCTCATCAACGCCCTGGCCGGCCTGATCACCGCGGGCGCTCCCGAGATCAGCGACATGCACGCCCGGTCGCTCCGCGACGGGCTGCGCTCGGTGCAGCTCGCGTTCCGCGAGGCATCCGTGATCCCCGATCCGATCGGCAAGGGTCCCGGCGAGAAGTGGACCGGCCCGGTCACCTGACATCCGGCACGCGACGATGACGGGGTGACGAGACGCCCCGCCGGCGCTCAGCCCGTGATGCCCAGCGCAGCGGCACCGCGCGCCACCGCGTCCACCGTGCGGCGGACCGCTTCGGCGTCGGTGCCGTGGTTGCTCACGGCGAAGCGCACCACCGTGCGGCCGCGCCAGGTGGACGACGAAGCCCAGACCGTGCCCTCGTCGCGCAGCCACTCCCCCAGCGCCGCGGTCGCCGCGTCGTCGCCCGTCGCGAGGCACACCTGCGTGAAGGCCACGTCGTTGAGCACCTCGAGCCCGGGCACGGCACGGAATCCTGCAGCAAGGTCGGTCGCGGCATCCGCCAGTCCGTCGACCAGACGCACGACGCCCTGCCGACCGAGCGATCGCAGCGCCGCCCACACCGGCACGCCGCGCGCGCGACGCGAGAGCTCCGGGACCCGGTCGTACGGGTCCGGGATGCTCGCCACCGCCGGGAGATAGGCGGCGTGGGCGCCCAGCGAGGCCGTCATCGCCGCCTCGTCGCGCACGATCGCGACGCCGCAGTCGTAGGGCACGTTGAGCGTCTTGTGCGCGTCGGTCGCCCACGAATCGGCGTCGGCGAGACCCGCGACCAGATGACGCAGGCGGGGGCTGGCCGCCGCCCAGAGACCGAAGGCGCCGTCGACGTGCACCCAGGCGCCGGCACGGTGGGCGACCGCGACGGCCGAAGTGAAATCGTCGAACGCCCCGGAGTGGACGTCGCCGGCCTGCAGGGCGACGATGGTCGGGCCGGTGCCCTCGGCGAGCTCGCGCTCGAGGCCCGCGACGTCGATGCGGCCCTGATCGTCAGCGCCCACCGTCCGGGGCAGACCGAGACCTGCGATACGGCCGGCGAGCTGCATCGAGGTGTGGACCGCATCGCCGGCGAGGAACCGGATCGCCGGCGCCTGCGCGATCCCGGCAGCGGGATCCGCTCCCGCCCGGCGCAGCACCGCGTCGCGCGCCGCGACGAGGCACGCCAGGTTGGCGGTGGTCCCGCCGGTCACGAACCCGACACCGCTCTCGGCGGGAAGCCCGAGCAGGTCGAGGAGCCAGCCGCCGGCGACCTCTTCGACGGCGGCCGTCGCCGGCGTGGGCTGGCGAGACCCGGTGTTCTGGTCCCAGGCGGCCACCAGCCAATCCGCCGCCAGCGCGGCCGGGTAGGCGCCGCCGATCACGAAGCCGTAGAAGCGCGGGGAGCCCATCGCCATGAGACCCGGCTCGGATGCCGCGGCGAGCTCCTCGACGACGTCCCGCGGCTCGGTGCCTTCCTCGGGCAGCCGAGGCTCCAGTCGTGCGAGCACGCCGTCGACATCCAGCGCGGGGCGGATGGGACGGTCCGGGAGCGAGTCCAGCCAGCTCAGTGCGTGCCGATGCGCGACCTCCAGCGCCTCCCGGTACTGCTCCTTCGTGGCACCGTCCATGGTCGCCCCCTTCGCCGAGCCGATCCTCCGCCGCCGGACGGGAGTGCGCAAGAGCGCGGGGCGGGTCCGCCTGCCCGGGATGCCTCTGCGGCGGCCTCGACCACGAGCGGATGCGCGGGCTGAGGCCGACGTGCGCTCAGGCGCGGACGAGCTTGACGGTGAGCGAGTCGACGAGGACGGCGATGCGATCGTCCGCGGCCCAGCGGGCCGCGAGGCGCGCGAGCACGGCGTCGAGCTCGGCCTTCTCGAGGCCGTCCATCAGGTGCAGGCGCACCACGAGCTCCGGACCGCGCAGACGCGCGTCGGGGTCGCCGGGCTCCACCGACAGATCGATGACCGAGAGCTCGGCGCCGATGCTGTCGTGCAGTCCGGCGAAGACCTCCGGCGACAGGAAGCTCGGCTCCCACTCGTGGCCCTGGCCGATCGCCCACACCGCCGGGCGGCGGATGACGAACTCGGTGTCCGAGCCGGGGTCGAGCACGATGAGATCGGTGTCATCGGCCGCAGCAGACAGCGCGGTGCGGACGCCGTCGGCGGGGACCGGCCGGGCCGCGGCATCCCACCGCTTCATCGCGTCGACCGAAGAGAACACCGGCAGCACCCGACGACCGTCGGGCGCGGCCACGGTGACGATCGACAGCTCCTGGGTCTTGTCGACCTCCAGGCCGTGCGCGCCGACGCCGCTCTCACCCTTCTCGGCGACGAGCGGGATGAGCAGACGCGCCGCCCGATAGGCGTCGATCACCTCGCGCTGAGTGCCCGTCCCCGCGCGGAACGCGGTCAGCGCGGCGAGCAGCGCAGGATCGGCGGAGCCGTCGTCGGACGCATGCCGGTTCGCCTCGAAGCTGCGTCCCTCCCAGGGGACGCCGGCGGAGTCGCCGCCGTGTCCATGACCGTGGCCGTCGCCGGCCGCGTGCGGGTCAGTATCCGGCGACATCCAGCGCCTCGGCCAGCGTGAACGCACCGGCATAGAGCGCCTTGCCGACGATGACACCCTCCACGCCGAGCGGCACGAGATCGCGCAGCGCCACGATGTCGTCGAGGCTCGACACACCGCCGGACGCCACGATCGGCTTGGGCGTGCGCGCGGTGAGCTCCCGCAGCAGGTCGAGGTTGGGGCCTTGCAGCGTGCCGTCCTTCGTGACATCCGTCACCACGTAGCGGCTGCATCCCGCCGACTCGAGCCGGTCGAGGACCGTCCACAGGTCGCCGCCCTCGCGCGTCCAGCCTCGGGCGGCGAGCGTCGTGCCGCGGACGTCGAGGCCCACGGCGATCGCGTCGCCGTAGCGCCCGATGACGTCGGCCGCCCACTCCGGGTTCTCGAGCGCGGCCGTGCCCAGATTGATGCGCGACGCCCCGCTCTCGAGAGCAGCCTCGAGGGTGCGGTCATCGCGGATGCCACCGGAGAGCTCCACCTGCACGCCCTTGACCTGCCTGATCACCTTGCGCAGCACGCCGACATTGCTGCCGCGACCGAACGCCGCGTCGAGATCGACGAGGTGGATCCACTCGGCGCCCTGTCGCGCGAAGTCGAGCGCGGCGTCGACGGGATCGCCGTAACTCGTCTCAGTGCCCGCCTCACCCTGCGTCAGGCGGACGGCCTTGCCGTCGGCGACATCGACGGCGGGCAGGAGGACCAGCTTGGGTGTGGACGCGAAATCGTTCATGGCTCCTGGCTCAGGCATCGAAAGCTGTGGGTGGCGGGTCCCGGAAGCACGCGCTCCCGCAGACGGCACGGTCTCAGAGGGTAGCCCCGCGCAGCCCGTCGATCCAATTCGACAGCAGACGGATGCCGGCATCCCCCGACTTCTCGGGGTGGAACTGCGTGGCCGACAGCGGTCCGTTCTCGACCGCCGCGAGGAACGGCGCCCCGTAGTCGCACCACGTCAGGACCGGCTCGGGGAACGGCGGCTGCACGTCGAGCAGCCACTTCTGCGCCCCGAACGAGTGGACGAAATAGAAACGTTCGTGCTCGATCCCGCGGAAGAGGCGCGTGCCCTCACCCGGCTCGACCGTGTTCCACCCCATGTGGGGAAGGACGGGGGCGTCGAGCTCGGTCACGACGCCCGGCCACTCGCCGAGCCCTTCGGTGTCGACGCCGCGCTCCACGCCGCGCTCGAAGAAGATCTGCATTCCCACGCACACACCGAGCACGGGGCGTCCCCCCGCGAGACGGCGCTCGATCAGCTGGTCGCCCCGGCTGGCACGCAGCGCCTCTGCGACGGCGCGGAAGGCGCCGACCCCGGGCACGAACAGCCCGTCGGCATCGCGGACGAGGCCGGGGTCTGCAGTCAGCCGCGCATCGGCGCCGGCGGCGACGAGCGCCTTCACGGCCGAGTGCACGTTGCCCGACCCGTAGTCGAGGACGGCGACGACCGGCCGCTCGTCGGTGGGGGCCGTGCTCCCGCTCACAGCGCGCCCTTGGTGCTGGGGATGCCGTCGACCAGCGGGTCGTGGGCCTTCGCCTGCCGGAAGGCGCGCGCGAGGGCCTTGTACTCGGCCTCGGCGATGTGATGCGGGTCGCGCCCCGACAGCACACGCACGTGGACCGTCAGGGCCGCGTTGAATGCGATCGCCTCGAACGTGTGGCGCACCAGCGAACCCGTGAAATGCCCGCCGATGAGGTGGTGCTCGAAGCCCGCCGGCTCACCTGTGTGCACGAGGTACGGGCGGCCGCTGATGTCGACGACGGCCTGGGCCAGTGCCTCATCGAGCGGGACCAGCGCGTCGCCGTAGCGCGCGATGCCCGATTTGTCGCCGAGCGCCTCGCGGATCGCCTGGCCGAGCACGATCGAGATGTCTTCGACCGTGTGGTGCGCATCGATGTCGGTGTCACCCGACGCGCGCACGGTGAGATCGGTGAGCGAGTGCTTCGCGAACGCGGTCAGGAGGTGGTCGAAGAACGGGACCGTCGTGTCGATCCGGCTGCGGCCGCTGCCGTCCAGATCCAGCTCGAGCTCGACGGTCGACTCGCTCGTCGCCCGGCGCAGCGAGGCGGTGCGTGGTGCGGCGCTCATGCCGCCGATCCTACCGAGGCCAGCGCGTCGAGGAAGGCTGTCGTCTCGTCCGCTGTGCCCGCCGTGACCCGCAGATGCCCCGGGATGGCGACGTCGCGGATGAGCACGCCCTGGTCGTAGAGCGCACGCCACGTCGCGGCGGGATCGGCCACTCCCCCGAACAGCACGAAGTTCGTCCACGATTCGTGCGGCCTGTAGCCGAGCGCCTCGACGGTGGCCGAGATGCGGTCGCGCTGGGCCACGATCTCGTCGACCATGCCCAGCATCGTGGGGGCGTGCCGGAGGGCTGCGGTCGCCGCCCCCTGCGTGAGCGCGCTGAGGTGGTACGGCAGGCGCACGAGCCGCAGCGCGTCGATGAGCGCGGGATCGGCTGCCATGTATCCGACCCGGGCGCCCGCGAACGCGAACGCCTTGCTCATCGTGCGCGAGACGACGAGGCGTTCCCGCCCCGGCAGCAGCGTCAGCGCCGAACGCTCGTCGTGCGGGGCGAACTCGAAGTAGGCCTCGTCGACGATCACGATGCCGTCCGTCGCGTCATACGCGGCTTGGACCACATCGAGCCCGAGCGGGGTGCCGGTCGGGTTGTTCGGCGAGCACAGGAACACCACGTCGGGCGATGCGTCCGCGATCTGGGCGGCCGCATCGTCGGCGGTCACGGAGTAGTCCTCGGCGCGGGTGCCGGAGATCCACTCGGCGCCGGTGCCGCGGGTGAGCAGCGGGTACATCGAGTAGGTGGGCGCGAAGCCGAACGCCGTGCGTCCGGGTCCTGCGAAGGCCTGCAGGATGTGCTGGAGCACCTCGTTCGAGCCGTTCGCCGCCCAGATCTCGTCGCGCGTGAGGCCGTGACCCAGGTAGTCGGCGAAGCCCTCGCGCAGCGCGGTGAATTCGCGGTCGGGATACCGATTCACGTCGCTGAGCGCCCGCGCGATCGAGTCGAGGATGTCGTCCGCGACCTCTGCCGGAACGGGATGGGTGTTCTCGTTGACGTTCAGCGCCACCGGAAGGGGAGCCTGCGGGGCGCCGTATGGCTTCTGACCGCGGAGGTCGGCGCGCAAGGGGAGGTCTTCGAGACGTGCACTCACCTCTCCCATGCTAGGCCCGTAGGAGGGGAGGGTTCCGCCGCGTGACGACGCGAGACTCCGTCCACCGAGAGGCGGGACTCAGCGCCCGTCGTCGGGCGCCTCACCCCGGTCTGCCCCGGTGGGGATCGCGAGGTTCTGCCCGGCCCGAACGACGACGCTGTCGAGGGCGTTCAGGCGCACGAGCTCGTCGACGACGTCGCGGGGATCACGGTCGGGCGCGATCTCTTCGGCGATGCTCCAGAGCGAGTCTCCCGCGGCCACCGTCACCGTGTGGAAGGAACCTGCCGGCGCGCCGGCGTCACGGGTGGCGAGTGCCGCCCCGCCGCCGATCACCGCTGCGCTCAGAGCGATCACCGCGGGGAGGGCGGCCAGCGCGGCGAGCACCCGCCGGCCGCGCACGGTGAGGCGCAGGCGGGTGGGCCGAGCGGTGCCCCCGACAAAGCGGGGCTCGACGCTGCCATTCCTGACCGCGCCATTCAGCTCGACCGTGCCATTCACCTCGACCGTGGCGTTCGCCGGAACCCGCCGTGCGGCGCCCTGCACACGCTGTGCCGCCAGGCGCGCGGCGCGTGCCGGCGAGGGGACGGACGTCGTGAAGTGGATCGCGGTCATGCTGGGCTCCTCCCGATGGGGAGAGATTCGCATTCATCGCTCGGCCGGGAGCGATGAATGCGAACCTCTCTTCCGAAGCTATCTTCGAGACTGTACGATGTCAATACCGGATCCGGGCGACGATCTCTCGAACGCGACACGCGGCCGGGTTGTTCCCCAGAAGCGCGCGAGCCGGATACGGTTTCGATACGAGAACCCCACCACGGGCCTCCGACATTCGAAGAAACAGCGCTCCTCGCCGAGCGCAGGACGGAGCCGGAAGATGAGCGACGCGGCCGGGCGCGAGAAGCCCCAGACTCGTCGGCGCAAGAGCCTGAGCGACAAACAGTTGGCGATCCTCGAGGTGATCCAGCGGTCGATCGCACGCCACGGGTATCCGCCCAGCATGCGAGAGATCGGCGATGCCGTCGGCCTGAAGTCGCTGTCCAGCGTCACTCATCAGCTCAACCAGCTGGAGCTGAGCGGCTATCTGCGGCGGGACGCCGGCAAGACGCGGGCGATGGAAGTCCTGATCGATCTGCCGGGCACGGCGACCGAGAGTCCCGCGGACACCGCGCCCTCCGTCGGCGACGCGGCGCTGGTCCCGCTGGTCGGCCGCATCGCCGCAGGCGTTCCCATCACCGCCGAGCAGCAGGTCGAGGAGATCTTCCCGCTCCCCCGCCAGCTGGTGGGCAAGGGCGATCTGTTCATGCTCAAGGTCTCGGGCGAGTCGATGATCGACGCCGCCATCTGCGACGGCGACTGGGTTGTCGTGCGCTCGCAGGCGACGGCCGACAACGGCGAGATCGTCGCGGCCATGCTGGACGGCGAGGCGACGGTCAAGACGTTCCGTCAGCGTGACGGCCATACGTGGCTGCTCCCCCGCAACTCGGCATTCGAGCCGATCCTGGGCGACCAGGCGACAGTGCTCGGCAAGGTCGTGGCCGTGCTGCGCGCGGTGTGAGCCGGCCCGCGGCGGTCTTCGGGCCAGCGGCGGCCGATCCCGAGTTCGCCGCCGAATCGTGAGGTGACTGGCGGCGCGTCCCCAGCAGGCGCTATAAGGGGGGAATGACCGACCTCACCGCCGCGGACGAGAGCGCAGCGCTCCGCGCGCGTCTCGACGCCCTCGAAGCCGAGAACGCCCGCCTGCGCGCCGAGACGCTGCCTCCCGCCCCCGCCCCCACGGACAAACCCCAGGGCAGCCGGTGGCGCGCGTTCCTGTCGGCGCTGTGCATCGTCATCGCGACCATCCTGGTGCCGGTCTCCATCGTGGCCTCATGGGCGCGCGTCGAGCTCGTCGACGAGACGCGGTTCGTCGAGACATTCGCGCCTCTCGCGGAAGACCCGCAGGTGCAGGCGATGGTCGCCGACCAGGTCACCGTGGCCATCGAGGACTCCCTCAACCTCGAGACCCTCACCAACGACCTGTTCGACGGCATCCAGCAGCTCGACCTGCCGCCGCGCGCTCTTGCCGCACTCGACCTGCTTCGCGCGCCCGCTGCGCAGGGACTGCAGAACCTCGTCGACACCACGGTCACGCGACTGGTGGAATCCGATGCCTTCGCCGATGTCTGGGAGACGGCACTGCGCGCGAGCCACCGGTCGCTCGAGGCCGTAGCGGCCGGCGGCACGTCGTCGGGGGCGGTGGTGATCGAAGCGAACGGCGAGGTCGGCATCCAGCTGGCGCCGATCATCGAAGAGGTCAAGAAGCGTCTCGTCGACCGCGGAATCGGGTTCGCCGAGTCCATCCCGGTCATCGACAAGACGATCGTGGTCGCGCAGAGCGACGCTCTGACCGTGGTGGGCACCGTCTACAACCTCGCCGTCGCCGCCGGCTGGTGGACGCCGATCATCGCGCTGGTGCTGTTCCTGGCCGGCATCCTCATCGCACGGCGGCGATCCACGGCCGTCCTCGGCACAGGTGCCGGCATCGCACTCGGTGCCGGCGTGCTGGCGATCGGCCTGGGCATCGGCGGGTCGATCCTCGCGCTCAGCGCGCCGAGCCTCGGTGTTCCGGCCGGTGCGCTCGCAGCCATGTACGAGCAGGTGACCACTGCGATGCGCGACACGGCGGTGGTGCTCACTCTGCTCGGCATCGTGATCGCCGTCATCGCCTGGATGTCGGGCCGCTGGCGCGGTGCGCGGGCCACGCGCAGCGGCGTCGCATCCGTCAACGCGGGCGTGCGGGGCGCTCTGCTCAAGCGCGGTGTCGACACGGGGCGTTTCGGCACGTGGCTGCACAACCAGCGCATCCTGGTGCGGATCGTGCTCGGTGCCCTGGCCATCGTGTGGCTGATGCTGCTGCGCCCGCTCTCGGTCGGCGAGGTATTCCTCGTGCTCGTCGTGTGGCTCGTCGTGTGGTGGGTGTTCGAGCTGCTCCAGCGCCGCCCGGAAGAAGCCGCCGCGGCGGCAGAGGCGGCAGCCACGGCCGAGGCAGCAATCCCGGACGAGCCTGCTGTGGACGCCGACGCGGACACCGTCGTGATCGTCGACGCGGATACGGTCGACGCCGACGCGGACACGCTCGTGATCGAGACGGATGCCGCGACCGAAGCGGCCGCGGCATCCGCCACGAAGAAGCGGCGCTAAGCGGGAACGCTCGCCCGCACCGCCTGCGTCGCCGCGACGAGGTTCTTGAGCGACGCCACGGTCTCGTCGTATCCCCGGGTCTTCAGCCCGCAGTCCGGGTTGACCCAGACGCGGCGCAGCGGCAGTTCGGCGACCGTGCGGTCGAGGAGCTCGGTGATCTCGTCGACCGACGGCACCCGCGGCGAGTGGATGTCGTACACGCCCGGTCCGATGCCGGCGGCGAAGCCGGACGTCGCGATGTCGCCGATCACCTCGCCGCGGCTGCGCGCGGCCTCGATCGAGGTGACGTCGGCATCCAGGGCCGCGATCGCGTCGATCACCACGTCGAACTCCGAGTAGCAGAGGTGCGTGTGCACCTGCGTGGCCGGCGCCGCGCCGGCGGTCGCGAGGCGGAACGAGCCGACCGACCACTCCAGGTAGGCGGGCTGGTCGGCGCGCTTGAGCGGCAGGAGCTCGCGCAGCGCCGGCTCGTCGACCTGGACGACGCGGATGCCCGCCCCTTCGAGATCGGCGATCTCGTCGCGGAGCGCGAGCGCCACCTGGTTCGCCGTCTCCCCCAGCGGCTGGTCGTCGCGGACGAACGACCACGCGAGGATCGTCACCGGACCGGTCAGCATCCCCTTCATCGGCTTGTCCGTCAGCGACTGCGCGAAGGCGGACCACGCCACGGTGATCGCCCCGGGACGCGCGACGTCGCCCCACAGGATCGACGGCCGGGTCGCCCGCGAGCCGTAGGACTGCACCCAGCCGTTCTCGGTGACCGCGAAGCCTTCGAGGTTCTCCGCGAAGTACTGCACCATGTCGTTGCGCTCGGCCTCCCCGTGCACGAGGACGTCGAGGCCGATGTCCTCCTGCAGCGTCACCACCTGCGCGATCTCGTCGCGCAGGAAGCTCTCGTACTCGTCGGCGCTGAGCTCGCCGCGGCCGTGACGCGCACGGGCGCGCCGGATGTCACCGGTCTGGGGAAACGATCCGATCGTGGTCGTGGGCAGCACCGGAAGTGCCAGCTCGATCTCCTGCGCAGCGACGCGCTCGTCGTAGTCTCCGCGGGCGAAGTCCTCCGCGCCGAGCGCTGAGGCCCGCTCCCGGACGAGACCGTCTCGCACACCGGGCGCACCGCGCCGGTCGGCGAGAGCGGCGGATGCCTCGGCCAGCGCGTCCGCGATGGCCGGCCGCCCGTGCACCAGGCCGCGAGCGAGGGTCGCGACCTGCGCGACCTTCTGGTCGGCGAACGCCAGCCACGTCGCCAGCCGCGGCTCGAGGGTCGTCTCGTCCTCGACGTCGTGCGGCACATGCTGCAGCGAGGTCGAGGTCCCGGCGGTGACGGCGCCGGCTCCCAGCGCCCGCAGCGCCTCGAGCGAGGTCCAGGCCGCCTCCAGATCTCCGCGCCACACGTTGCGGCCGTCGACAGCACCTCCGACGAGGGTCTTGTCTGCCAGCCCTTCGACCGGGGCCGGAACGGCGCCCCGCGTGAGGTCGACGGCGATGGCCTCGATCGGCGCCGCGGCGAGCGCCGCCCACGCCTCGTCCGACAGCTGCGCGTAGCCGGCGGCGACGAGGATCGCGGGCCGGTCGGCCGCGCCGCCGAGCACCGCGTACGCGCGAGCGGCGGCATCCGCCACGGCGGCCGGACTCGCGGGCAGGCTCTCGCTCACGAGGGCGGGCTCGTCCAGCTGCACCCACTCCGCACCGGCCACCCGAAGGCTCGCGAGGAGCTCGGCGTAGACCGGCAGCAGGTCGTCGAGGCGGTCGAGCGGATCGAAGCCCGAGGGAGCGGCATCCGTCGCCTTCGCGAGGGCGAGGAGTGTCACCGGGCCCACGATCACCGGACGGACGGTGAATCCGTCGGCCTTCGCTTCTGCCACCTGGCGCGCGAAGCGGTCGCTCGAGAGGGCGAAAGCGGTCTCGGGGCCGATCTCGGGCACGAGGTAGTGGTAGTTCGTGTCGAACCACTTCGTCATCTCGAGGGGAGCCGCCTCGCCCGCACCGCGCGCAGCGGTGAAGTACGCATCGAGGCCGATCGCGCCGTCCGCGCCGCGGAGGCCCGCGAACCGCTCAGGCAGCACGCCGACGGCGACCGCCGCGTCGTGGACCTGGTCGTAGAACGAGAAGGACTCGGGGATCGACGAGTCGTCGCGGCCGAGGCCGAGCTCCGCGAGGCGCTCGCGCGTGGCGCGGCGCAGTCCGGCCGCCGTCTCCTCGAGGGTCTCGGCGTCGGTCGTGCCGGTCCAGTACGCCTCCACCGCGCGCTTGAGCTCGCGGCGGCGCCCGATCCGGGGATAGCCCAGGATCGTGCCGTGGGGCAAGGTGATGCGGGGTTCGGTCATCATGCTCTCTCTTTCGCTTCGTGCATCTCGGAGTGGGGGGTTTCGGGGTCGCCGAAGAGACTGCCGGGGCATCCGACAGGTGGCGGCGTCCGGGTCAGTGGACGGTGTGGGGCATTCGCGTCGCCGGGACGAGCACGCCGGCCTCGCTGAGCACCGCGAGGACCGTCTCGTGGTTGTTGAAGGCGTAGAGATGGATGCCGGGGGCGCCGCCGTCGATGACCTCGCGGGCGAGGCGCGCGGCGTGCGCGATGCCGATGTCGCGCTGCCCTTCGGTGGTGGGCTCCACGTCGAGCGCGATCGCAAGGTCGGCCGGGAGTGCTTCCCCGCTGAGCTCGAGCACGCGCCGCAGCCGTGCGCCGGAGGTGATCGGCATGATGCCGGGAAGAATCGGGATCGTGACCCCGGCCTGGCGCGAACGCGCCACGAAGGCGAGGTAGTCGTCGGCGTGGAAGAAGAGCTGGGTGATCGCAAGCGTGGCTCCGGCCGCCTGCTTGGCGAGGAGCGCGTCGATGTCCTCGAACGCGTGGCGCGAGCGGGGGTGGCCGTTGGGGAACGCCGCGACGGCGATGTCGACGCGGGCCCGTCTGTCGACGCGCACGGCTCCCGGCACCCCCGGGATCGGCGCCTCGGTGTAGGGCTCGCGCTCGGCCTGCACCCGGTCGATGAGCTGCACGAGTTCGGCCGCGCTGCCGAGATCGCCGAGGAAGGCGTCGTCCTCGGATGCCCCTGCCGGCGGGTCGCCGCGCAGGGCGAGGAAGCTCGTGATGCCGGCATCCAGGAACTCCCGGATCAGCGTGTTGGCACCCGCGTAGGTGTTGCCCACGCAGGTGAGGTGCGCGAGGGGCTCGACGTGGGTCTCGCGCAGGATGTGCGTCAAGAGCTCGAGGGACCGGCCGCCGGTGGAGCCGCCTGCGCCGTAGGTGACCGAGATGAATCGAGGGTCGACGGCGGCCAGGTGGCGGATGGTCTCGTGGAGGGCCGCGACACCGGCATCGGATCGAGGCGGGTACACCTCGAACGAGATCGGCACGGGAGGAGTGCTCAGGTCGATGGACATGGGCCTGCTTCTCAGGGATCGGACTCGGGCTCGGCCGAACGGGAGACCCGGGCGGCCGCGGCACCTCGCTTCCGCCACGCTGGTTCCGATGCGTGAGGCGGGAGGGGTGTCTTCGCGGGCGGGTGCCGGGCTCGGCTGTCGCTCCTGCCCGGAACCCCCAGATTTCGGGGGGCGTCCTCGCGGACGACCGGGCGTCGATGGGTCCACGGTAGCGGAGCCCGTGCGTGCGCGGTCTCCTGTGACCTTCTGTTTCGATCCCGCGACGCGCGCGGTTGGACGTAGCGTGGTCTCCGTGACGACACCCGACGTTCTCCCGTACGGCAGCTGGCCCTCTCCGATCGCGGCGACGGAGGTGTCGGCCGCTTCTCCCCGGCTCGAGGGCGCCCGTTTCGTGGGCGGCAGCGAGCAGCCCGAGGTCTGGTGGGGCGAGTCCGTCGCCGAGGAGGGCGGCCGTTCCGCGGTGCGCCGGCGCGCGGCTTCCGGAGCCGTCGTCGATGTTCTCCCGCCGCCGTGGAGCGCACGATCGCGCGTGCACGAATACGGCGGCGGCTCATGGACCGCCGACGACGACGGCGTGCTGTACTTCGTGGAGAAGGCCGACCAGCGCATCTGGCGGCTCCCCCCCGGCGACGAGCCGCGCGCGCTGACCCCCGATGCCGGCGACGTCCGCTACGGCGGGCTGACGCTGCAGCGCGGCCGGCTGCTGGCGGTGCGCGAGGACCACACAGTCGGCGCCGCGCCCGTGCGCGACATCGTGGACGTGCCGCTCGACGGGTCTGCGGAACGGGATCCCGCACGCCTCGCGTCGCTCGCCGGCGGCAGCGACTTCGTCGCGCACCCCGCCCTCTCACCCGACGGCACGCACCTCGCCTGGATCGCCTGGGACCACCCGAACATGGCCTGGGACAGTGCCGAGCTGCGCGTCGGTCGACTCGACGGCACCGAGGCCATGGAGTGGACGACCGTGGCAGGCGACCCGTCATCCGGCGAGCGCCATTCACCCCTGCAGCCGGTGTGGGTCGGCGACGACGACCTCCTCTACGCCGACGATCCGACGGGCAGATGGAATCTGTGGCGCCTCCGACTCACGGCCGATCTGCACCACGAGCCGATCGCGCCCGCCGATGCCGACACCGGTGGACCGCTGTGGGTGCTGGGCACGCGCTGGTTCGCAGCGCTGGACGACGGCCGCATCGTCGCGGTGCGGACGGACGGGTCCGACACGCTCGTGCTGATCGCCCCCGACGGAACCGAACGGACATTGCCGATCGACGCCGTCACGCGACTCTCCATCGAGGACGCCCGCGGTGCACGCATCCTGGTGTCCGGCGCAGGCTCCGGCGGCGCGGGGCTGTGGGAACTGGCCGTCGACGAGCCGGACTCAGCACGGTCCATCGTCGGCGGCGAGGCGCTCTGGGGCGCGGAATGGATGCCGCAGTCCCGCGCCGTCTCGGTTCCCGGACCCCATGGACCCGTGCACGCGTTCGACTATCCGCCGACGAACCCGAACGTCGCGGGGCCGGATGACGAGAGGCCCCCTTACGTGGTCTTCGTCCACGGCGGACCGACCGACCACGTCGGCGGCGCGGCATCCGGGAAGATCGCCTACCTGACGAGCCGTGGGATCGGCGTGCTCGACGTGAACTACGGCGGATCCAGCGGGTACGGCCGCGCCTACCGCGAGCGCCTGCTCGGGCAGTGGGGAGTCGTCGACGTCGACGACGTGGTCGCCGCGGCGCGCGGTCTCGCCGCGGCAGGCGCTGCGGACGGGGCGAGGCTCGCGATCGCCGGCGGCTCCGCCGGTGGCTGGACGGTGCTGTGCGCCCTGGCGAACTCGGACGCGTTCGCCGCGGGCATCAGCCGCTACGGTGTCGCGGACCTGCGCCGCCTCGCCGAAGACACCCACGACTTCGAAGCGCGCTATCTCGACGGCATGGTCGGCCCGCTCCCCGAGGCCGAGGAGCTGTACGTCCAGCGGTCACCGCTGACGCACCTGGACCGGATGCGGACACCGTTGCTGATCGAGCAGGGACTCGAAGACCGAGTGGTGCCGCCCTCGCAGTCGGAGGCCGTGCGCGATGCCCTCGCGGCGAACGGCGTCCCCCATGCCTACCTGGCCTTCGAGGGCGAGGGGCACGGGTTCCGCAGCGCCGACACGCTCGTGCGCACGATGGAGGCGGAGCTGTCGTTCCTCGGTCAGGTGCTCGGGTTCGACCCGCCGGGAGTGCCGCCGCTCGAGCTGGACTGAAAGCTGGCCCGCCGTCCCGCTCCTGCTCGACGCAGGAGCGGGACGACGCGCGTCAGACCTCGAAGGGCGCGAGGCGCGACGCGAGATGCTCGCCGACACGGGCGTGCACGGCCGTGCCGCCCTCCTCGTGCTCCTGCGACAGGATCATGCCCTGCTCGTGGATCGCCGACACCAGATCGCCGCGATCGTAGGGCACCAGCGCTCGCACCTCCACGGCCGGCAGCGGCAGGGCCGCCTCGATCGCTGTCCGCAGCTCGTCGAGGCCCTCTCCGGTGCGTGACGAGGCGAAGATCGACTTCGGCTCAAGACCGCGCAGGAGCAGACGGGTGTCGTCGTCGACGAGATCGGCCTTGTTGAACACGACCAGTTCGGGGATGTCGCGCGCCCCGACGTCGCCGATCACGTCGCGAACCGTGGCGAGCTGGGCAGCGGGATCGGGGTGGGAACCGTCGACGACATGCACGATGACATCGGCGTCGCCGACCTCTTCGAGCGTTGAGCGGAACGCCTCGACCAGCTGGTGCGGCAGGTTGCGCACGAACCCGACGGTGTCGGTGAGCGTGTAGACGCGACCGTCGCCCGTCTCGCTGCGCCGGACGGTGGCGTCCAGTGTCGCGAACAGGGCGTTCTCCACCAGCACACCGGCGCTCGTCAGCCGGTTCAGCAGCGACGACTTGCCGGCGTTCGTGTAGCCGGCGATCGCGACCGACGGGATCGTGTTGCGCTTGCGCTCGGCCCGCTTCGCGTCACGTGCCGGGGCGAACTCGCGGATCTGCCGGCGCAGCATCGCCATGCGCGTGCGGATGCGACGCCGATCGAGCTCGATCTTCGTCTCACCGGGTCCGCGCGAGCCCATGCCCGCGCCGCCGGCACCCACCTGGCCACCGGCCTGGCGGCTCATCGAGTCGCCCCAGCCGCGCAGGCGCGGCAGCAGGTACTCGAGCTGCGCGAGCTCGACCTGCGCCTTGCCCTCGCGGCTCTTGGCGTGCTGACTGAAGATGTCGAGGATCACCGTCGTGCGGTCGATCACCTTGACCTTCACGACGTCCTCGAGCGCACGGCGCTGGCTCGGGGCCAGCTCGGTGTCGGCGATCACGGTGTCGGCGCCGACGGCGGCGACGATGTCGCGCAGCTCCTCCGCCTTGCCGCGCCCCACATAGGTCGCGGGATCCGGGTGCGGCCGGCGCTGCAGCACGCCGTCGAGCACGACGGCGCCGGCGGTCTCGGCGAGCGCCGAGAGCTCGCGCAGGGAGTTCTCGGCATCCTCGGTCTCACCCTGTGCGTGCACGCCCACCAGCACCACGTTCTCGAGCCGCAGCTGGCGGTACTCGACCTCGGTGACGTCCTCGAGCTCGGTGGACAGGCCGGGAACGCGACGCAGCGCGGCACGCTCCTCGCGGTCCCACTGCTCGCCGTCGGTGTCTGCGCGCCCGATCGTGGTCTCGTCCTGGAGCGCCTGAGCGGCTCCGAAGACTCGCACCCCCGAGCGCGCTTCGGCGCGCGCCAGCACGCGATCCACCGGGTCGACCGGCGTCTCGTCTGTGCTCTGGGGTGTCGTCGTATCCGTCATGTGTTCCTTTCGGGATGCCTTTTCCGGCGCTCATCGGCCGGTTCGCGGCATCCGTGAATTCTACGCTCCCCTCCCGGGGAGCACCTCCGCTAGGCTCGTCAGCCATGGGGAGCGACCACTACTTCAGTGCGACGCCCGCCAGCCCCGAGAATCTGCGCCGCATCCGCGTCACGCTTGCCGGACGCGGACTCGAAGTCACCACTGCCGGCGGCGTCTTCAGCCCCGACCACGTGGACGCGGGGACCGCGGTGCTGCTGTCGAACACTCCCCCGCCACCGGCCGGCGGGAACTTCCTCGACCTCGGCTGCGGCTGGGGGCCGATCGCACTCAGCCTGGCGCTCGACGCCCCGCACGCGACCGTGTGGGCCGTCGACGTGAACGAACGAGCGCTGGACCTCGTGCGGCGCAACGCCGCCGATCTCGGGCTCGACAATGTCAACGCCGCGCTGCCCGACGATGTTCCCGACGACGTCGTGTTCCGCACCATCCGCTCGAACCCGCCCATCAGGGTCGGCAAGAACGAGCTGCACGGCCTGCTCGAGCAGTGGATACCGCGTCTGGACGAGCGGGCCGACGCATGGCTGGTGGTGCAGCGCAACCTCGGCTCGGACTCGCTCCAGCGATGGCTCGCGTCCACGCTCGATCGTCGCTTCAGCGTGTACCGCGCCGCGACGGCCCGCGGATTCCGCGTGCTCAAGGTGCGACGCCACGGCTCGCCCCAGAGCGAGCCGATCGTGCTGCCCGAGCTCTGACGGACTCTAGGCGAGCGTGACCTCGCCGGTGTAGACCAGCGTCGCCGGCCCCGACAGCAGCACGTGCCGCTCACCGTCGAGCTGCGGCATCCGCACGCCCAGCGTGCCTCCGGGAACGTCGACCACCCAGTGGTCAGGCGCCGCCGGACCGGCCCAGTGCCGCACCGCCAGTGCCGCGGCCGCCACGCCGGTGCCGCAGCTGAGCGTCTCACCCACACCGCGCTCGAACACGCGCATGCGGATGGACCCGACGCCGTCGCGCACGAGCGGGTCGCTCGGCACCACGAACTCGACGTTGGCGCCGTGCGGAGGCTCCGGGTGCAGCTGCGGCCGTGCGGCGAGGTCGAGGCCTTCGAGCTCCGCCTCGTCGGGCAGCGCCACCACGACGTGGGGGTTGCCCACATCGATTCCGATACCGGGGCGCGGAGCGCCCCCGCCGCGGGTGCGCACCAGGACGCCCGAATCGTCGACCGCGAACAGGCCGAGGTCGACCTCGAAGCCCTTCTCGCCGACCGTGCCGTCGCTGCGGGTGACGGTCTTGACGCCGGCTCTGGTGCCGATCGGGAGGGGTCCCGCATCGACGTCGGCCCAGCCGGCGTCCACGAGGTACCGCACGAACACCCGGATCCCGTTGCCGCACATCTCGGCCTTCGAGCCGTCGGCGTTGCGGTAGTCCATGAACCACTCAGCGCCGGACGCGGCCGCCTCTGAACCCTCCGCGATGGCACTCGTCCGGACCACGCGCAGGATCCCGTCGCCGCCGATGCCGAAGCGCCGGTCGCACAGCACGGCGACCTGGTCGTCGGTGAGATCCAGGGTGCCATCGGGGTCGGGGACGATCACGAAGTCATTGCCGGTGCCGTGGCCCTTGGTGAACGCGATCGTCTGCGGCATCGTCACAGTCTACGGTCGCCCGCGCTCGGTGCTCCGCCGCTGCGGTCGCTGGCGCTGTCACATCCGGTCGCCTCACGGTGTCTTGTGGGTAGGACCATCAGGAGGGACAGCATGCGCGGCATCGCGATCGAGACCGACCGGGCTCGCGGCGAGGACCGGCGCCGCCGATCGGTGACCGACCGGGTGGCCGGACGCCTCGGCGGCATCACCGTGTTCGGTCACCGCCTCGACGAGACATGGGCCGAGCTTCGGCGTCGCCGCGTCCCCACGCACTGGACCAACCTGTTCGGCGTCGTCAGCGTGGCGTCGCTGGTGGTCGTGACCGTGACGGGCATCCTGCTGATGTTCTTCTACACGCCGTCGAGCGCCGACACGGTGTACGCGGGGTCGTATGCGCCGTTGCACGGCACCGTGGTGTCGAAGGCGTTCGCGTCGACGATGGACATCACGTTCGACGTCGCCGGTGGCGTGGTTCTGCGCCAGGCGCATCACTGGGCAGCACTCCTCCTCCCCGCGGCGATCATCGTGCAGCTCGTGGCGACCTTCTTCACCGGCGCCTTCCGTCGGCCACGGCGTGCCATGTGGCTGCTGCTGGTCCTGGCCCTGATCGCGGCCCTCGCGAGCGGATGGAGCGGCTACGCGCTGCCCGACGACATGCTCTCGGGCACCGGGCTGCGGATCGTCGAGGGCATCCTCCTCGGCATCCCGGTCGTCGGCACCTGGCTCGCGTCCGTCCTCTTCGGTGGGCCGTTTCCCGGCCGGATCATCGAGAACCTGTATCCGCTCCACATCGTCGTGTTCCCGGGCGCACTCCTCGTGCTCGTCGCGCTGCGTGCGGTCGCGGCGTGGCGACACCGGCCACCCCAGTTCCCGGGTCGGGGCCGCACGTCCGAGAACGTGGTCGGCGTCCGTCTCGTCCCGACCGCAGCCGGTCGCGCGGCAGGGTTGTTCCTCGTCGTCACAGGCCTTCTGCTGCTCATCGCGGCGACCGTCACGGTAGGCCCCATCTGGCTCTACGGCCCCGCCGATCCCGGCAACGCCGGTGCCGGCAGCCAGCCGGACTGGTACACCGGATTCCTCGACGGCGCCCTGCGCCTGGTGCCGCCGGGCTGGGAGGTCGTGTGGCTCGGCCGTACCTGGACGATGGCGATCCTGGCCCCGCTCGCCGTCGTGGGCGCCTTCTTCGCGGTGGTCGCGGCCTACCCGTTCCTCGAGGAGTGGGTCACCGGCGACCGTCGGGATCGGCACCTTCTCGACCGGCCGCGCCTCGCGCCGACGCGCACCGGTCTGGGTGTGGCGGGGCTGACGTTCGTGGCGGTGCTGTGGGCCGCGGGCGGTGCCGACGTCATCGCCACGTCCTTCTCCGTGAGCATCGAGCACGTGATCGGCACGCTGCAGGTGGCGCTCGTCGTCGGCCCGTGCGTGGCGTTCACGATCGCCCGCCGGATCTGCTTCGGCCTGCAGCGAAAGGACGCGGACCTGCTCCGGTACGGCTACGAGACCGGGCGGATCGTGCGGCTTCCGGGCGGTGAGTACGTCGAGATCCACCAGCCGCTCGACGAGACCGAGCGGGCTCGCCTCGGGCTGCCGGACGATGCGACGGGAGGAGCTCCGCGACCGATCGACACCGAGACCGGTCCGCTCACGCGCCGACTGCGCCGGCGCATGCGCCTCTATTACGAAGGCGGCCCCATCGACGCCGGGCCGGACGAGCACGAGGCGCACGACGCCACCCGGGCGCCCGCACCGCCGCTCAGTCGGCGATGAGGCGCTTCCCGGTCGCCCACGTCTCGAACGCCTCGTAGCCGAGCGCCCCGTAGAAGCCGTGCGCCGAGTTGTTCTCGGGTCGGACCATGAGCTGCACCTTGGGGCAGCCCAGCTCGAGCAGTCGCTCCTCAGCGACCTCCACGAGACGGCGCCCGATGCCCTCGCCGCGACGAGCCGGGTCGCTGGCCAGGTAGTAGAGCCATCCGCGGTGACCGTCGTATCCGGCCATGACCGAGCCGACGATCGCGCCCGCGGCGACGGCCACCAGGAACAGCTCCGGCTGCACCGACAGCTTGCGGTTGATGTCCTGGTAGGGGTTGTTCCACGGCCGGGTGAGGCCCGTGGCCTGCCACAGCGACACCACAGCCTCGGTGTCGGGCAGCTCGAAGGGCCGGATCGCGATGCTCATGCCGACGAGTCTGCCAGCACCGCGGCATCCGTTCCGGATTCCACCCAGCGCAGCGCGTCATAGCGCCGGAACCATGACACCTGCCGGCGCGCGTACCGGCGCGTCAGCGCCTGGGTCTCGGCGATCGCCTGGGCCTCGGTCATCTCGCCCGTCAGCTGCGCGAGAGCCTGCGCGTAGCCGATCGCTCGGCGCGCGGTCACGCCGTGTTCGAGGCCCCGGTCCCGCAGCGCGCGGACCTCGTCGAGGATCCCCTCACGCCACATCGCCTCGACGCGAGCGTCGAGGCGTCCGACCAGCTCGTCGCGGGGCACCGCCACACCCACGATGCGCGTCACAGGGTGCCACAGCACCGGCTCTTCCGGAAGCGCCGCCCCGTGCGTGCGCTCCCCGAGCTCCAGCACTTCGAGCGCGCGCACGATACGACGCCCGTTGCGGGGATCGACTCTGGCCGCCGTGGCGGGGTCGAGCTCTCGCAGCCGGGCGTAGAGAGCGCCGGGGCCGTGGGCGTCCAGTTCGCTCTCGAGGCGCGCGCGGCGCTCCTCGTCGCGCGGCGGGAAGCGGAAATCGAAGAGAACGCTCGACACGTACAGTCCCGAGCCGCCCACGAGGATGGCGTCGCCGCCGCGACCGTGGATCTCGCGGACCGCGGTGCGGGCGGCATCCTGATACCAGGCGACGGCCGCCTCGTCGGTGACATCGAGCACATCGAAGAGATGGTGCGGGATGCCGCGGCGCTCGGCCACGGAAAGCTTGGCGGTGCCGATGTCCATGCCGCGGTAGAGCTGCATGGCATCGGCGTTGACGATCTCCGCGGTTCGACCGCGCGTGGCGAGGGCCTCGGCGAGATCGAGCGACAGCGCGGTCTTGCCCGTTCCCGTGGCGCCGACCACGGCCCACAGCCGGGGCTGCGAGGCCGCACCCTCGTCTGCGGAGGCGCCGTCGGTCACGGACAGGGTCAGACGCCGATGCGCAGCGTCGGCAGTCCGAGAGACACCGCGCGCGGCGCGACGGACTCCCCTGCCGGGGCCGGCACCGCGCAGGATTCGGCCTGCGCACGGTCCCACGCGTCGCCGGAGCGGGTGCGCCGGATGCGCAGCGAGGCACCCTCGGGTGCATCGGCGAGCAGGTGGAACGGCGCGGCGTGCGTCACGACGACCGAGACGACATCGCCGGGACGCGGGACATCGGAGCCGGCCGGCACCTCGAAGTGCACGAGGCGGTTGTCTTCCGCGCGCCCGGTGAGGCGATGCGTCTCGGCATCCTTCTTGCCCTCGGCAGAGGACACCAGCACCTGCACCTCGCGACCGAGCTGCTTCTGGTTCTCTTCGAGCGAGATGCGCTCCTGCAGGGCGATCAGCCGCTCGTAGCGCTCCTGCACGATGTGCTTCGGCACCTGATCCGCCATGGTCGCGGCCGGCGTGCCCTCGCGGATGGAGTACTGGAAGGTGAACGCGCTGGCGAAGCGCGCCTGCTCCACGACGCGCATCGTGGCTGCGAAGTCCTCTTCGGTCTCGCCCGGGAACCCGACGATGATGTCGGTCGTGATCGCCGCGTCGGGCATCTTGGCGCGCACACGGTCGAGGATGCCCAGGAACCGCTCGCTGCGGTACGACCGCCGCATCGCCTTGAGGATCCGGTCGCTCCCGGACTGCAGCGGCATGTGCAGCTGCGGCATGACGGCGGGCGTCTCGGCCATCGCATCGATCACGTCATCGGTGAAGGCGGCGGGGTGCGGACTCGTGAACCGGATGCGCTCGAGGCCGTCGATCTCGCCCGCGGCGCGCAGCAGCTTGCCGAAGGCCTGGCGGTCGCCGAACTCGACGCCGTACGAATTGACGTTCTGGCCGAGCAGGGTCACCTCCATCGCGCCGTCATCGACGAGCAGGCGGATCTCGTTCAGGATGTCGCCCGGGCGACGGTCCTTCTCTTTGCCGCGCAGGCTCGGCACGATGCAGAACGTGCACGTGTTGTTGCAGCCCACCGAGATGGAGACCCACCCGCTGTAGATGCTGTCGCGCTTGGTGGGCAGGGTCGAGGGGAAGATCTCGAGCGACTCGAGGATCTCGAGCTCGGCCTCGCCGTTGTGGCGCGCCCGCTCGAGGAGGCTCGGGAGCGAGCCCATGTTGTGCGTGCCGAAGACGACGTCGACCCAGGGCGCCTTCTGCTGGACGACGTCCTTGTCCATCTGGGCCAGGCATCCGCCGACCGCGATCTGCATGCCGTCGTGCTTGTCCTTGCGCGACTTCAGGTGGCCGAGCGTGCCGTACAGCTTGCCTGCCGCGTTGTCGCGCACCGCGCAGGTGTTGATGACGATGACGTCCGCTTCTTCGCCGGACTCCGCGCGGATGTACCCGGCGCTCTCGAGCGAGCCGGAGAGGCGCTCGGAGTCGTGCACGTTCATCTGGCAGCCGAAGGTGCGCACCTCGTAGGTGCGGGCACGGCCGTCGACGTCGTTCGCGGCCGGGGAGGGCGCGATGAGAGTCGGGGAAGCGGAAGGCGAAGACATGATCCCGCCATTCTACGAGCCGCGCACAGGCGGGGAGTCTGCGAACAGTCCCCACCTCTGCGACCGGATCCTCGGACGACCGGCCGCCGTCATGCTCAGCTCTCGTCGAACCTGACGCGGCCGGACGGGCGCGTCGTCTCCTCCAGAGCGGTGCGTGCCGCGTTGAATGCCATCGAGCCGCCGTATCCGCGCCGCGCAAGCTGGCCGGCCAGTCGCCGGAGCGCGACGTCTCTCTCGAGCCCGCGCAGCGATCCGGCCTTCGATCGCGCGAACTCCAATGCGCGCTCGGCATCGTCGTCCGGAAGCTCGGCGAGGGCCGCATCGGCGACGTCACGCGGCACGCCCCGTTTGGCGAGGCTCTGAGCGATCACCTGTCGCCCCTGCCCCTTGCGATCGATGCCCGCGTGCACGACCTGCTCCGCCAGGCGGGCGTCGTCGAGGTAGCCGCGCTCGAGGAAGGCGTCGAGGATCTCATCGACAGCCCCGCGATCCAGATCGTATTGACCGAGGTAGATCTTCGCCTCCGCCACCGACAGCTGTCGCCCCCGCAGCTTCTTCACGAGACCACGCTCAGCGGTCTCCGCCGCGTCGTCGTCGTCCAGCGGGCGACGCGACGTGCTGCGTCCCGCCGACCGCGACCTGTCGGCGCGCTCGGCCGCCAGGTCGATCGGCGTGGCGTCGTCGGTGACCGATGAGGCGTCGCCGCGTGGGGCATCCCCGAGTTCGGGTGGCTCCGAGTCGACCCCCGAGTCCGGACCGCCTTCCGCGGCGGGTACCGGGATTGCAGCCGGCGCATCGAGGGCGACGCTCGGAAGGCGCTCCTCGAGCACCTGCTGCACCTCGGCCGCCGTCTTCGGGAACGCACGCGCACCCCCGCCGCCGAAGAGCGGGGTCACGGGGGCGAGTCCGTCGTCCGAGTCGAGGTCGGCCTCGACGTCGGACTCACCCCCGCTGTCGACGAATCGGACCATCACGCCGGGCGGCGCGCAGCCAGCTCGTCCTCGACCGAGCCCTCGACAGCGCCCTTGGGGACCCCGATGCCGAGTTTCGTCTTGATCTTCGATTCGATCTCGGCCGCGACGTCCTCGTTCTTGAGGAGGAAGTTGCGCGCGTTCTCCTTGCCCTGACCGAGCTGCTCGCCCTCGTAGGTGTACCAGGCGCCCGACTTCTTGACGATGCCGTGCTCCACGCCGAAGTCGATGAGGCTGCCCTCGCGCGATATGCCGACGCCGTACAGGATGTCGAACTCTGCCTGCTTGAACGGCGGGGCCATCTTGTTCTTGACCACCTTGACGCGCGTGCGGTTTCCGACCGCCTCGGTGCCGTCCTTCAGGGTCTCGATGCGACGGATGTCGAGACGCACCGACGCGTAGAACTTCAGCGCCTTGCCGCCCGCGGTGGTCTCGGGCGAGCCGAAGAACACGCCGATCTTCTCGCGCAGCTGGTTGATGAAGATCATCGTGGTGTTGGTCTGGTTGAGGCCACCCGTGAGCTTGCGGAGCGCCTGAGACATGAGGCGCGCCTGCAGGCCGACGTGGGAGTCGCCCATCTCGCCTTCGATCTCGGCCTTGGGCACGAGGGCTGCGACCGAGTCGATCACGATGAGGTCGATGGCGCCGGAACGCACCAGCATGTCGGCGATCTCGAGCGCCTGCTCGCCGGTGTCGGGCTGCGACACGAGCAGCGCATCGATGTCGACGCCGAGCTTCTGCGCGTAGTCGGGATCGAGAGCGTGCTCCGCGTCGATGAACGCGGCGATGCCGCCCGCGCGCTGCGCATTGGCGATGGCGTGCAGCGTGAGCGTCGTCTTACCCGACGACTCCGGACCATAGATCTCGATGATGCGACCGCGCGGGAGCCCGCCGATGCCGAGGGCGACATCGAGGGCGATCGAGCCGGTGGGCACGACCTCGACGGGAGCGCGATCGTCGCTGCCCAGGCGCATCACCGAGCCCTTCCCGAACTGCCGGTCGATCTGGGCGAGAGCCGATTCCAGGGCCTTCTCGCGGTCAACGGGTGATGGCATGACGTGCTCCTCTGTACTCGCGTTCCGTCGCCTGTAGGCTGTCGCGATCCGGCCCGGTGGGACGGATGCTGCGACAAGGCGTGAGGTGTCGTTCGACGCTGTTCACGTTAGGGAGGGGCTCCGACATCCGTCTTCGCTCCTTCCCGGTCCGTGGAAAACACGCTCTCGACACCTGCTGTGCAGGAGCCTACGCCGTTCTCGAACACTTCTTCGATGACACGCCGTGCGAAAACACGCCGAGCGGCGACCGTGGCAAGGAGGAAGTGGCGCGGAATCGCTCAGCGACGGCGCGGTTCCAGCCGGCCGACGCCGTAGCGCCGCTCGGCCGGGACGTCGAGCTCTTCACACAGGGCGAGCCAGACCTCGCGGGGATCGACACCCGCCGCGATCGCCTCTGCCGCGGTCCGCCCGCCGATCTTCGACAGGAACAGGTCGGTCACCACCGCATTCGCGCGCGCGCCGAACTCGTCCGCGACAGCGCGGTCGAACTCACTGCGGCGCATGGCGATGGGTGGGTCCTAGAACTCCGTGGAGAGAAGGACGCTCAGCGCAGCGAGAGCTCGGCGTCCACCGAGGCCACGAGATCGTCGGGAACCACGTCGGGGAAGGTCTGGATGCCTTCGAGCACCGAGATGCGGTCGCCCACTTCGCGCATGATCGTCGAGATGGGAACATCCAGCGCCTCGGCCACCGAGGCGAGGATCTCGCTCGAGGCCTCCTTCTGACCGCGCTCGACCTCGCTCAGGTAGCCCAGCGCGACGCTCGCGCGTCCCGCGACCTGACGGAGGGTGCGCCCCTTCTGCTGGCGGAAATCACGAAGCACTTCACCGATCTCTTGACGTACCAGGATCATCAGGGCCCCTCCTCACTTCTGATTCCACCGTCTTCCGGGTGCCCAACAGTACAGCACCGACTGATGCCAATCTAATCCCGACAACTGGGCAATGGGTGGGAATCACCGAATGTAACCGAGACGAAACACGGTCTGTTCCCGGAGCAGGCAGGACGGATAAGGATGCCTCACAGCAGGGTGAGGGCGAGCTCCAGCACGCTCTGCACGCTCTGCGTGCGGATCTCTTCGCGCGTCCCCGACAGGGCGAGCGATGAGACGACGACCGTCTCGGGCGTCGCGACGGCGATGTGGACGGTGCCGACCGGCGTGTCGCCCTGCGGCTCCGGACCGGCGACACCCGTCGTCGACAGGCCCACGTCCGCGCCCAGGACGCGTCGTGCGCCCTGGGCCATCTGGGCCGCCACCTCGGGGTCCACCGGACCGCGTTCGGCCAGCAGAGCCGCGTCGACGCCCAGCTGACTCGCCTTGACGTCGGTGGCGTAGGCCACGATCCCTCCGCGCACGTGGGCCGATGCGCCCGGAACGTCCACGAGCGACGCGGTGAGCCGCCCGCCCGTGAGCGACTCGGCGGCGGCGATCGACCACCCCCGGCCGTCGAGCGCCTGCAGGACCGCGACCGCCGCCGAACCCTGCGCCGACCGGTCCGTCATGCGTTCCTCCGGTGGGCGCGCGCCGCGCGCACCTCCGTGACGATGTAGTCGATGCCGCTGGCGATCGTGAGGATCACCGCGATCGTCATGAGCACGCCGTTGACCCAGAAGATCCAGTCGCCCACGAGCGTCCACAGCGGCAGGAGCGCCAGCGACAGCGCGACGCTCTGCGCGAGGGTCTTGAGCTTGCCCATCCATGCCGCCGCGAGGACGTGGTCGCTCACGACCATCAGGCGATACACCGTGATGCCGATCTCGCGGATGAGGACGACGATCGTGATCCACCACGGAAGCTCGCCGAGGATCGACAGGCCGATGAACGCGAAGCCCGTGAGCACCTTGTCGGCGATGGGGTCGAGGAGCTTGCCCAGATCGGTGACGATGTCGTGCCGGCGTGCCAGATAGCCGTCGATCCCGTCGGTCGCGATCGCCACGATGAACAGCGCAGCGGCCCACCAGCGAAGCGGTCCGTCCGCTCCCCCGTCCGCCAGGAGCATCCACAGGAAGACCGGCGCGCAGAGGATGCGGACGATCGTGATCGCGTTGGGGAGCTGCCGGGGGATCGCCATGGCTCGAGCTTATCGGCGGCCCGTCGGCGCAGCCGGTCCGATCAGTCGCGGCCGGTGAGGCCCCAGGCGTCTTCGGACCCGTCTTCGGCCTCGACGACGGGGTAGCCGTCGTACTGCGAGGCCACGGCATCCGCTCCGTAGGGGTCGTCGGCTGCGGTGGCGGGCGCGGCCGCAGCGGCGGCAGGCGCAGGCGCAGGCACGTCGTCGCCGCGCATCCGTGCCAGCACCGCCGGCAGCTGCTCGACCGTCACCAGCACGTCGCGGGCCTTGGAGCCCTCCGACGGGCCGACGATCTCGCGCGACTCGAGGAGGTCCATGAGCCGGCCCGCCTTCGCGAACCCGACGCGCAGCTTGCGCTGCAGCATCGACGTCGACCCGAACTGACTAGACACCACGAGCTCGGCGGCGGCCAGCAGAAGCTCGAGGTCGTCGCCGATGTCGGCATCGATCTCCTTCTTCTCGGCCACCGCGGCCACGTCGGCGCGGTACTCGGGACGCGCCTGGTTCGTCACGTGCTTGACGACCGACTCGATCTCCTTCTCGCTCACCCAGGCGCCCTGGACGCGGATCGCCTTCGACGCGCCCATCGGCAGGAACAGGCCGTCGCCCTGGCCGATGAGGCGGTCGGCGCCCGGCTGGTCGAGGATCACGCGGGAGTCGGTGACGCTCGTCACGGCGAACGCGAGCCGCGAGGGCACGTTCGCCTTGATCAGGCCGGTGACGACGTCGACCGACGGGCGCTGCGTCGCGAGGACGAGGTGGATGCCGCTGGCCCGGGCCAGCTGCGTGATGCGGACGATCGAGTCCTCGACGTCACGGGGGGCCACCATCATCAGGTCGGCGAGCTCGTCGACGACCACGAGGAGGTACGGGTACGGCTTGAGCACGCGCTCGCTGCCGGGCGGCAGGGTGATCTCCCCCGCGACGACCGCCTTGTTGAAGTCGTCGATGTGACGGAAGCCGAAGGACGCGAGGTCGTCGTACCTCATGTCCATCTCCTTCACGACCCACTGCAGCGCCTCGGCGGCCTTCTTGGGGTTCGTGATGATGGGGGTGATGAGGTGCGGCACGCCCGCGTACGACGTCAGCTCGACGCGCTTGGGATCGATGAGCACCATGCGCACGTCGGCGGGCTTCGCGCGCATGAGGAGGCTCGTGATCATCGAGTTGACGAAGCTCGACTTGCCGGAACCGGTCGACCCCGCCACCAGGAGGTGCGGCATCTTGGCGAGGTTGGCCACGACGTAGCCGCCGCCCACGTCCTTGCCGACGCCGATCGTCATCGGGTGCGTCTGGTTGGCCGCCGCCGTCGAGCGGAGCACGTCGCCGAGCGTCACGATCTCACGGTCGATGTTGGGGATCTCGACGCCGATGGCGCTCTTGCCGGGGATCGGCGCCAGGATGCGCACCTCGTTCGACGCCACCGCGTAGGCGATGTTGTTCGTGAGCGCGGTGATGCGCTCGACCTTCACGCCGGGGCCGAGGGAGATCTCGTACTGCGTCACGGTCGGACCGCGCGAGAAGCCGGTCACCCGGGCGTCGACAGAGAACTGGTCGAGCACACTCGTGATGGCCCGCACGGTGTCGTCGTTCGCCTGCGACCGCGCCACGTGCGGCGAGCCGGCGGCAAGGGCGTGAACCGACGGCAGCCGATAGGGCGCCGAGGGCGCGTCGACCGCCGTCACCGAGCCGATGCCGTCGAGGCCGGGAAGGGTGCCGTCGTCCTCGATCATCTGCGCGTCGTCGCGCAGCGAGGTGCGCGACGTGGTGGCCGCCTTCGCCGCCGACAGCACCGCCGGATCGATGACCTCGGTCAGCGCATCGCCGACCGGTGCCGGCGGCGGGGTCACCGGCGCGACGATGGCCTGCTCGAAACCTCCCTGTGTCGATCCTGCCGTGAGCAGCTCGGTGAGGTCCTGGGATCCGAGCCCGCTCTCGGGGTCCTTCTCCCGACCGGTCTTGTTGCGACGCCAGAACGGGATCGACGGGTCGCCCTGCTCTTCCGCGGTCGCGTCGGCCGCGGCATCCGTCGCCTTCTCCTCCCGCGGCTCGGCGCCGAACATCCAGGCGTACAGCTCGCCGAGACGGCGCCCGATGCGGTTCGGCGGCGTCTTGGTGATGATCAGGATGCTGAGCACGGCCAGGAGCGACAGCACGATGTACGCGCCCACGTCCGTGAGCACGAGGGCCAGAGGCTCGCCCAGCATCCAGCCGAAGAGCCCGCCCCCCTCGCTCAGCGCCGGGAGGAGCTCGTTGGGCTGAGGGCGGCCGCCCGCGACGTGGCAGAACCCGGCGATCGTGACCAGCAGCAGCCCGAAGCCGATTCCGACCCGTCCGTTGTCGTGCACCGACGACGGATGGCGGAACATCCAGCCCGCGAGCATGAGGAGGAGCACCGGCAGCACGAACGCCTCGCGGCCGATCAGTGCGCCGACCGAGTAGGCGCTGATGGTCTTCGCGACCTCGCTGCCGATGAAGAACCACTCGTTGACGGCGCCGGCGACCGCGAGCAGCACGAGCAGGAACGGGAACCCGTCGCGGCGCTGGTCCTTCTCGAGCGTCTCGGGGCCGAAGGCGCGGAACAGGCCGCCGGTGGCGTGGGCGAGACCCAGCCAGGCCCGCACGACGACCGGAGGCCGCTCGGGCTGATCGACGTAGCGCTTGGGCGCAGGGGCCGGCTTCGCGGCCGCGGGCTTGCGCGCCGTCGACGCGTTCGAACGCGCACTGGAGGATGCGCTCGAAGACGCGCGCGAACCCTTGGTCGGGCTTGAGCTCCTGGCCATCCCCCCACGGTAAGCCGGTTCCCCGACATTCCGCGCCCACCACGCCGCCTGCCGGCGACCTGCCGCGCGCGCCCGCGCGGCGCGGATCGTCAGCGCAGGCGCTTCACCATCGTGTCGCGGCCGATGCCGCTGCGGACCACCGCGAAGCCTTCGCTGCGATACAGCGACGACGCGAAGTTGCCGCGCTCGACGCTCAGGCTGATCCGCGCGCAGCCCGCCGCGCCCGCGTGCTCGCACAGCCGCTGCAGCAGCGCACGTCCCACGCCGTGCGCGCGCCAGATGGGGCGGACCCCGATGATGAGCTCGGGCACACCCGTGCCGACGTAGCCGAACCCGGGCTCGCTGCGAGGCAGCATCCGGTACCACGCGGCGCCCACCGGCTCGCCGTTCGCATCCTCCGCGACGAACCCCGCGTCCCCCGGTCTCAGCCACCCGGCGACGTACCGCCGGTGATCGGCGCCGTCCATCACCTCGTGCCGCGGCCGCGCGCCGCCCGGGCGCCAGTTCGCCGCCTCGACGACCATGTCGCCCAGGAACGCGCCGTCGGCCGCCACAGCGGGACGGATGCGGAACGAAGAGGCCACGAGGGCGATGCTACGGCCCGCGTGTTACGGAACCATCACGTCCGCGACAACTCGTCGCCGTCGAGACCGGGGATTCTCGCCGAGACCGAGAGCGACACCCCCGGTTTCTGCGAGAATCCCCGGTCCCGGCGAGGTGGGTTGTCTACGCTTCGATACTCCGCCTGATGGTGATCTCGCTACGCTTCGATACTCCGCCTGATGGTGATCTCGCTACGCTTCGATCACGAGCGGGACGATCATCGGCCGGCGACGCAGCGACTGGTTGACCCAGCGTCCGATCGTGCGGCGCACGATCTGCGACAGGGCATGCGAATCGCGGACGCCCGACTGAGCCGCCTCGGCGAGCGCCGCGGCGATCTTGGGCTTGACGTCCTCGAAGACGGCGTCGTCCTCGGCGAAGCCGCGGGCGTGCACCTCCGGGCCCGAGATCACCTTGCCGGTCGAGGCGTCGACGACCACGATGACCGAGATGAAGCCCTCTTCGCCGAGGATGCGACGATCCTTGAGGTCGGCATCCGTGATCTCGCCCACGGTCGACCCGTCGACGTAGACGAAGCCCAGGTCGAGCTGCCCCACCATGCGGGCCTCGCCGTCGCGCAGGTCGATGACCGTGCCGTTCTCCGCGAGGAGGGTGCGCTCGGGCGCGATGCCCGTGTCCTGCGCGAGCCGCGCGTTCGCCATCAGGTGGCGGTACTCGCCGTGCACTGGGAGGACGTTCTTCGGCTTGAGGATGTTGTAGCAGTACAGCAGCTCGCCGGCGGCGGCGTGGCCCGAGACGTGCACCTTGGCGTTGCCCTTGTGCACGACGTTCGCGCCGAGCTTCGTCAGCCCGTCGATCACGCGGTAGACGGCGTTCTCGTTGCCCGGGATGAGGCTCGACGCCAGGATCACCGTGTCGCCCGGCCCCGGCTCGATCGCGTGGTCGAGGTTCGCCATGCGGCTGAGCACGGCCATCGGCTCGCCCTGCGAGCCGGTCGACATGTAGACGATCCGGTCGTCGGGCAGGTCGCGCGCCTTCTTGTAGTCGATCAGCACACCCTCGGGCACGTGCAGGTAGCCGAGGTCCTCGGCGATCGTCATGTTGCGCAGCATGCTGCGGCCCAGCAGGGCCACGCGACGGCCGTGGGCGGCCGCTGCGTCGAGCACCTGCTGCACGCGGTGGACGTGGCTCGAGAAGCTCGCCACGATCACCCGGCGCGGGGCCTTGCCGATGACCTGGTCGAGCACCGGCCCGATCGAGCGCTCCAGGGGCGTGAACCCGGGCACGTCGGCGTTCGTGGAGTCGACGAGGAACAGGTCGACCCCCTCCTCCCCCAGCCGTGCGAAGGCACGCAGGTCGGTCAGGCGACCGTCGAGGGGCAGCTGGTCCATCTTGAAGTCGCCGGTCGCCAGCACGGTGCCCGCGGGCGTGCGGATGGCGACGGCCAGGGCGTCGGGGATCGAGTGGTTCACCGCGATGAACTCGAGCTCGAAGGGCCCGAGGTTCTCCCGCTGACCCTCGGCCACCGTGAGGCTGTACGGCCGGATGCGGTGCTCCTTGAGCTTCGCCTCGGTCAGCGCGAGGGTCAGCCCGGAGCCCACGATCGGGATGTCGCTCTTGAGCTTGAGCAGATACGGCACCGCACCGATGTGGTCCTCGTGGCCGTGCGTGAGCACGACACCCACGATGTCGTCGAGGCGGCCCTTGAGCGGCTCGAAGTCCGGCAGGATGAGGTCGACGCCGGGCTGGTGCTCCTCCGGGAAGAGCACGCCGCAGTCCACGACCAGCAGCTTGCCGCCGTATTCGAACACCGTCATGTTGCGGCCGACCTCGCCGAGGCCGCCGAGGGGGACGACCCGGAGAGTTCCCGCCTCGAGCTCAGGCGGGTCGTACGGGGTGGTGGGCATTGTGAAGCCTCCTCCGGATGCCGCGGCATCCGTTCATCAGCGTGCCGTCGCCGCATCGGCGACGGCACTTCGTCATCTCGTGGTGCCTGAGACCTTCGGCAGGGCACCGCCGGCGGCGGCGTTGCGGTCGGGGCGGAAGTTCGAGAAGTCTGCGCCGGGCACGTCGGTCACGAGGGCCAGTTCGTCTTCGATCATGGCGGCCTCCCACTCCTCCGGGCCCACCAGCGGCAGGCGCACGCGCGGGCTGCCGATGCGGCCGAGGCCGTGCAGGATGTACTTCGCCGACACCGTGCCGGGCACGTGCGTCATGACGGCGCGCACGAGCGGCTCGAGCTGCCGGTGGGCAGCGGTCGCGGTCTTCAGGTCGCCGGCGTTCACGGCGTCGACGATGGCACGGTACGGCGCCGGCGCGATGTTCGCCGTCACGCCGATGAGGCCCGTCGCGCCGATGGCGAGGTGCGGCAGCACGTTCACGTCGTCGCCCGAGAAGTACATCAGGTCGGTCTGGTTCAGCACGCGGCTGACCTCGCTGAAGTCGCCTTTGGCGTCCTTGATGGCCAGGATGTTCGGGTGCTTCGCGAGCCGCAGGATCGTCTCGTACTTGATGGGCACGCCGGTGCGACCCGGGATGTCGTAGAGGATGACCGGCAGATCGGTCGCGTCGGCGACGAGACGGAAGTGCGTCAGGATGCCGGCCTGCGTGGGCTTGTTGTAGTACGGCGTGACGATCATCAGGCCGTCGGCGCCGACCTTCTCACTGGCCTTGTAGAGCTCGATCGCGTGGGCGGTCTCGTTCGACCCGCCACCCGTGATGATCTTCGCCCGTCCGGCCGAGACGTCCTTGCCCACCTGAACGAGACGGATCTTCTCCGCGTCGGTGAGCGTCGACGTCTCACCCGTGGTGCCGGTCACGACGATGCCATCGGCTCCCGCGGTGATGACGTCGTCGATGTGCTTCTCGACAGAGGGCCAATCGACCTCGCCGTCGGCCGTCATGGGAGTGACGAGCGCGACGAGCACCTGTCCGAAAGGGTTGCCCGTATGCGTCATGCCTTCAGGTTATCGGCTCGGAGGCTCGCCACTCCTCCCGCGTGTGGCGCGGACGACGAGAAGGGACGGATGCCGCGAGCCGCGGCATCCGTCCCCCACATGGTGTTCCGGTCAGCAGGTGCCGGCGGGCGTGGCGCGCGTGACGAGGGTGTCGTACGCCGCGGCGGTGTCGACCCAGACCACCGTCGAGCCGGTGTCGGCGGCGGCGCGGTCCGTGAAGCCGGTGCTGCATGTCACGCGGCCGAGCGATGTACCGTCGACGGTGTACTGCAGCAGGAGCGGAACCCCGCTGCCCAGGCGCTCGCTGTCGCCCTCGGACGCCACCGTGATCGTCGTCGACGAAGCGACGAGATCGTGGATGTGGAGCCCGCCGACGTTGCTCTCGGGCACGATGTCGCTCCACGCGCCGCCCGTGACGGGGGCCTTGCGGATCGCGTTGTAGGGGTCGTTGCGATCATCGGCGGCCCAGACGACCGAGCCGCCTGCAATGGTCGGGCGGATGATCGACCCCTGTGTCCGCGGGCCGATCTCGGTGACCGCGCCGGTCGCGGTGTCGAGCACCTCGACCGCGGAGAAGGTCCGGGTGTAGACGCCGTCGGGCAGCGACACCTCGGTCGGGAACTCGCGGACGTACGCGAGCTTGCCGCCTGTGATGTCGGGCACTCCGGTGGCTGTGCCCGGCAGAAGCGCGGCGGTGCCGCCGAGCTTCGCGAAGCCCACCCGGCGCGACCCTTCGACGTCCAGGCCGTCCCACGCCACGACGCCGTCGGACACGCGCGCGTTGAACAGGGTCGTCGGGGTCGTGTAGACGACCTGCTCGGGGCCGCCCGCGAGCGATTTCGCCATCACCTGCGATTCCGCTGCGGAGAACCGGATCCACACGACAGTCTTGCCGTCGGTGTCGGGGTAGACGTCGGTCCACTCCCCGGGCGTGCTCACGAGGGTCGGCTTGACCTTGCGGTCGATCGTTCCCGCGTAGATGCCGAAATAGCCCGAGCCGTCGATGCTCGGCACGTCGGCGATCGTCCACCAGCCGCCGCCGGCCCCCGCCCACGAGACGCCGTTGAAGTCGGTGAGGTTCTCGAAGAGGACGGTCCCGTCGCCGCCGAGCTGCTTCTCCCACCCGGGCATGATGCCCCGGGTGTCGAACGCTGCCTGCACGGACTTCAGCTGCTTGCCCTTCAGGCCCTGCGCCTTCGCCGCCGCCAGCACGGCGTCGCGGGCCTGGGTGAACCCGTCGAGCGGAGTCAGGTAGTCGGTGAGGGCCCGGTACACGATCGGATCGGCCGTCTCGCCGCCGAGCGCCTCGCGGATGTCCCACAGCGCGCCGCCGAAGATCGTCGAGTTCAGGTGCACGCCGCCCGCGTCGTAGAAGTACGGGTAGCCCGCGAAGTGATCGATCGTGGTGCCGTCGTCGAGATCGCGCAGCGCACAGGCGGTCGGCGCCGCGGCGTAGCAGAGGTCTTCGCCGAGGAGGCTCGCGTTCGGGTCGCTGAGAGGCGTGCCCGTGGCATCCACGTCGATCGCGTTGCCGAAGTAGTCGGCGAAGGCCTCGTTCAGCGCGCCGGACTGGCCGACGTAGACGAGTCCCGCCGTGTGCTGGACGACGCCGTGGGTGAGCTCGTGGCCCTGCACGTCGAGGTCGGCCGTGAACGGCTTGAAGTTCCAGCCGTCGCCGGCGCCGTACGCCATCTGATAGCCGTCCCAGTAGGCCTGGTTCCAGGTCGTTCCGCCTTCCCACTCGACGAGACCGACGATCGAGCGGATCTCCTGCCCCTTGCCGTCGATGCTGTCGCGCCCGAGGCGGTTCTTGTAATAGTCGTACACCTGCCCGGCGCCCCAGTGGGCATCGACCGCTCCGCTGGTGGTGAGCTCGGCACCGAGCGCTGCCGTCGGGGACGAGGCGAGCCCGGCACCGGCCGGGATCGTTCCGGTCGGGTACGAGTAGCCGACGACGCCGGCGGCGTCGTACGTCTCGATGGCGGTGCCCGGCCGGGTCGTGTCGCGGAGCAGGAAGGCGCCGCTCGCCGCGTCGTGCGTGAGGTTGACGGGGACGTCGACGCCCGTGAGCAGCGTGCCGGTGCCGTTCGCGGCGTCGCCCGCTACGGCCGCCGCCGTCGCGGTGGCTCCGGCATCCGGCGTCGCCGCGCCCGCGATGCCGAACGTCTGGATGCCGCTGTACTGCAGCGTCGGAAGGCCGGTGGTCGCCTCGATGTACACCTCCTGCACGACGGGGGCGCCCGTCGCATCCGTGCCGCGCACGGTGACGTGTCGCGTGAGGATGCCCGCACCTTGCGGCAGCACGACGAGCCCGTTGTCCGCCCCGGTGAGCGCGGCCTTCGTCTCGCCGCCGACCCTGCCCGCGTTCTCTCCGCCGTACTGCACGGCCTGGACCGCACGCGCCACGGCGAGCTCGGAGGAGATCTTCGGCTCGACGTCGACCGTGAGGTCGGTGAAGTACTGCCCCGAGGTTCCGGTGACGATCCGCTCGGCATCCTTCTTCTTCATCCGCACGATGTACTGGCCGCCGAGCACCTCGACTCCCCCGTGCTTCTGCGTGAAGCGGACGGTCTCGTCGCTGCCCGCCGCCGTCACGTCGGTCACGACGAGATTCGTCTCGGCCGAGGGGATGTGGTAGCGGTCCTTCTTCGCCTTCAGGTGTGCCAGGGCAGCCTTGTCGGCGGGTCCCTCCGCGTCGGTGGGCTCGGCGAGGCCGTCGACGAGCGTCGGCGTATCGGAGTCCGCAGCGGTGGCCGCCGGGGCGGCCACCGTGGACGGGGCGGGACCGGATGACGCTGCGGCGGGGACGACGCTGGCGAGCACGAGAGCCGTGCCCACCAGTGCGGAGCACGCGGCGAGTTTCGCGGGGCGGTGCATGTTTCCTCCAGTTGTGGGGTGGAAGCTGCCGGCGGGTTCGCCGGCGGTCAGCGAGACGACCGGGTGAGGTCGACCGGCAGATAGGTGCGGCTCGCGCGGCCCGCGTCCGAATCGACGAGCAGGGTCGCCGCGTTGGCGCCCGCCGCCGCAAGAGAACCCTTGACCTTGACCTTGAAGGTCTTGCTGCCGCCGGGCTTGAGGGTCGCGGCATCCTGGTTCGGGTCCAGCCATGGGATGTCGGCGAACGTCGGATCCTCGACGTTCAGCCGCCACATGAGGCCGTTGTTCATGTCGACGACCCAGAGGTTGCCCGCCTCGTCGAACTCCATGCCGGCGGCACCCTCCGGAGAGAGGGAGGTGTCGAGGGTGCGATACCGCGTGCACGTCGTGGGTGAGTCCGGGTCGATCTGCACGAGCTGCGGGACCGCATCTCCGAACGTGGAGTACCAGAGCGTGTCGGAGCCGGTGTTGTAGGCGAACCCGAGCGCAGCCTCCGGCACAGCGCACGCGTTCACCACCTTGCCCGGCTGGGCGTGCGTGGATCCGGCGACGGTGAGCACGGTGCCGACGTAGGCGCTGCCGAGGTAGAACACGTCGTCGACCGGGTTGTAGGCGAGCGCGCTGTACGCCTGCTGGTCGGCCCAGTACCCCGTGATGACCCGTGTCTGGACTCCCGACTCGCGATCGAAGCAGTGGATGCTCCAATCACCGCCGTTGATGATCTGGCACATGTCGCCCGAGCGGCTGTCGAACGCGAGCTCGAGCCGGTCGGCGCCGTCCATCTCGGCGACGTGCGGGGCGTCTCCGAGCCGCTCTCCCGTGACGGCGTAGAGCCCGTTGCGCTGCTCCATCCAGTCCGAGACCCAGAGTCGTCCGTCGTACCCGACGCCGAACACGCTCGACACCGGCATGGTGCTCCAGACGCCTTCGACAGGCATGCCTGCCTCGGGCGCCGAGAGATGCGGGTTGCGCGGCATCTCGTCCAACGACAGGTGCAGCGGCGCGGAGCCCGAGTTCTTCACGGTGACCTCGACCCACTCGCTCCCGCGCCCGTCCGAGGTGAGCGTCAGCTGCGATGTGGACAGCGTCGCGATGCCGGTCTTCAGGGCGGGCGAGAAGGATGCCGCGTCCTGCCAGGAGGCGAGCTCGACGGTCTGCGAGGCGGCCGTGTAGTTCGGTGCGGTCACGGTCGCCTTCGCGGTGCCGAGGGGAACGGCGACCTCATACGTGCCGTCGCCCGAGGTGGTGGCGGTGAGCGTCGTGCCGTCCGCGCTCGCGACGGCGACGGTGGCGCCCGCGACGGCGGCGCCGTCGTTCGCGTCGGTGACGGTGCCCGTGAGCCATGCCCGTTCGTCCCGCGTGAAACGGATCTGCTGCCCCGCCTGCAGGACGGACTCGAAGCGCGAGTACTGCGCACCCACCTCGGACCCCGCGGCCTCGATCCCGACGGAGGCGTTGCCGCCGGCGAGGTCGGCGTCCGCTCCCACCCCGTCCCCGTACGAGAACAGGACGTCCCCGTTCGCGACCAGGGTCGCCGAGAAGGTGAGGCGCTGGTCGGGAGAGAAGATGAGGAACACGTTCCGCCACTCGACGGTCACCGCGGGCATGCCATCGACGGTCGTCTCGGCCGAGAGCACCGCGGAGGCGTCGTCGAGATCCAGGAGCATCCAGAACGGCGCGATGACCCCGCCGGGGATGACGCCGCCCGGATACGGGATCGGCCGCTGCCCGGGCCACTCCCCCTCGAAGGATGCGAACGAGACGAACCCGTTCGCCGACACGTAGGCGGTCGAGTAGCGGTCGTCGAACGAGGGGAAGGCGAACGGCAGCGCGATCGCCGCAGAGCCCCCGTTCGCCCGGATGTCGAGCACCTGGGTACCGGCAGGGAGCTCGGCGTCCGTCGACGTGCACGAGTACCCGCCCGAGAAGGCGACGCGCTCGAGTGCGGCATCCACCGTCTCGTCACCGTCCACGACGACGGTCCGCTCCAGCGGAGCGATGCAGCGATCACCCGTCGTGGTGAGCGTGAACGATCCGGCCGGCACATCGTCGATCCGGTACCGGCCGGCGGCGTCGGTCGTCGCGGCGGGGAGGGGGCCGTTCAGAGCGACGGCGAGCCCCGCCATGGGGTCGCCGGCGGCATCCGTCAGCGTGCCCGAGACGGTATGCCGCGTCGCGGTCGCGAGGCGCGCCGAGGCGTCCGCCGTCTCGCCGTCGGCGACGGTGACCTCGACGGTCTTCGCCGAGAACCCGAACGACGCGAGGGTGACCTCGTACGTGCCGGGCACCAGCCGCAGCGCGAACGTGCCGTCGGCCGCCGTCTTGGTGGAGCGGCCGAACTCACCGTCCGCGACCACGTCGACGCCCACCAGAGGCGACCCGTCTGCGGCCGTCACCGTGCCGGCGAGGGTGCCCGCACCGGTCGGTGCGGCGGCGATGAGCGCGGCGACATCCAGCTTGCCCTCGCCCCACACCCCGTTGTCGTCGGCGTCGCCGCCACAGCGGGTGTCGTCGACGTCACGCGCCGTGCGGTCGAGCAGTTCGCGGGTCGCGGGGATGTCGCCCACCAGCGCCGGAGCCGCGCTCCAGAGCAGCGCGACGGCGCCCGCCAGGTGCGGTGCGGCCATCGACGTCCCGGTCTCCAGCCGGTAGCCGCCTCCCGCAGCGGCGGAGCGGATCCGGACGCCGGGCGCCGAGATGTTCGGCTTCACCTCGCCGTCCTGCCCGGGGCCTCGGGACGAGAAGTAGCCGATGTCGCCGTCCTCGTCGTACGCGCCCACGGAGTATGTGACGTGCTGCGATCCGGGGTTGCCCGCGGTGTCGCAGGCCGGGCCGGAGTTGCCCACCGACCAGGCGCTGAAGATGCCGGACGCCTCCCAGGCCCTGATGATGTCGTCGAAGAACGGATCCTTCGAGGCCGGGTCGCCCCAGGAGTTGTTCACGATGTGCGGCCGCTTCGAGGGGTCGCCGTTCGCCCAGTCCTCGGAAGTGTCGGTCGGGGCGAGCATCCACTGCGCCGACAGCATGAGACCCGTCTGCGAGCACTTGACGCAGCCGTTCGCGGCGATCCAGGTCGCACCCGGTGCGACGCCGATGCGTTCGCCGTCGCCGGCGTCGCCGGTGATCGTCCCCATCGTGTGCGTGCCGTGGCCGTCGGGATCGCACGGCCCGTCCGCCCAGCCGCACCAGCGGTCGATGTCGAGCCAGTTGTAGTCGAGCTCCATCGACCCGTCGGCCTGCAGTCCGCGGAAGCGGTCGTGCAGCGCCGGATGCGTCACATCGACCCCGCTGTCGATGTTGGCGACGACGATCCCCTCCCCCGTGATGCCCTGTGCCCAGACGGCGGGGGCGCCGATCTCTGCGACGCCCCAGGCGATGCCGTCGGCGTTCACGCCTTCGCCCGCTGCGGCGGGCGAAGATTCGACCGGCTCGGCGTTGCGATAGGTCATGACCTCGCGGATCTGCGACACCTCGCTGTGCGCCGCGAGCGTCGTCGCCAATGCGAGGTCGCCACCGGTGACCAGCACCGCATTCGACACCCAGAACGATGTGTAGGCCGCGCCCGCCGCCTCGAGTTCGGCGATCACCGGAGCTTGGGAAGCCTCGGCGTGCGCACGCAGCGCATCCCGCACCGCAGCACCCCGCTCGTCCCAGTCCGCGATGGCGGAGGCCGCCGCGAGGTCGGCCCGATCGGCGAAGCGCACCCAGAACGACGCGCCCCCCGCCTCGGTGAGCTGCGACTCGGCCTCGTCGGTCAGCTTCTCGCGCGCCTGCGCCGCGTCGTCGGTCGGCGTGCCGGCCTCGGGGAGGATGCCGTGCCGCCAGGCGTCCGTCGCCGTCTGACCGTCCGGGAGGCCTGGTGCGGGCGGTTCGGTCGCCGCGGCCGGAGGCGACACGATCAGGGTGGCGACGAGCGCCGCGGCGGCGATGACGGTGGCGATGGCGCGGGGTCTGCGCGGGAGCGAATGACGCACGGGGGTCCTTCGGTCGGGGCGCCGACGATGCGCGGCGCCGACGGCGAATGCGGATGTGGGGATGACGCTCATGCTCGGGGAGCAGTGATCGGCCCGACAAGGGCGCTTCAGGGTCAACTCGGGGGCGAAAACTTTCCGCGGAACCCGAACCGTGAGAGCGCTCTCACGGAATCGTTAACGTGCCGGAACGTGACAGGTGGCTGAAGAAACACGGGGCTGGTAGACAGAGGTCGGCTTCATCGGTGACGAAAGGACCGGCGTGCAGAGCGGAGTGGTGCAGGAGGCCGAGGAGGTGCTGGTGCTCTGCGTGGGAATGCCGCTGCGGCATGTGGGTGAGCTCGCGAAGCTTCTCCGCGACCTGGCGGTGGTCGTCGCCGCGCCGGATGTCGAGGGCGCGCTCACGTTGCTGCGAGACGTCCGCTCAGACGGCAACGACCCGGACGCTCCGCCGCGCGGCGTTCTGGTTCCGACGCGCCGGACGGGAGCCGAGGTGTCGACGGTACCGACGGTGATCGGCCCCCTGCGCATCGCGTCGGCCGCCCGAGAGGTGTCGGTGGCCGGCATCCGCCTGCACCTGTCGGCACAGGAATTCGACCTGCTCGCCGCGCTCGCCTCCGACACGCGCCGCGTCTGGTCGTTCGCGGAGCTCACGGAGAGGGTCTGGCGCACCGACTACCTGGGCGATCGCGAGCATGTGAACTCCGCCATCAAGAGGCTGCGCCGCCGTCTCGCCGGGCGTCCCGGCATCCGGATCGTCTCTGTGCGCGGCGTCGGCTACCGCTTGATGGCGGGAGGCGAGTCGGTCGCGACGCCGGTCTCCGACCCGCGGCGTCGCGAGCAGCGGCAACTCCCCGACGACGAGCCGAGGGGAGCGTCGGCGGACCCGGCAGAGGACGCGGCGTGACCTCGTCGCGATGACGGCGCGTGCATCCCGCGCCGTGTGTCCGCTGTCGTCAGGCGTCTACCTGCCGCGCTCTCCGATGCGCGCCGCCAGCGACGGTGGCGCGAAGCGCGCGAGCCCGACGAGGATCTTGTAGCGGCGCGACGGAATCGACACCGCCCGGCCGCGGGCGACGTCGCGCAGCGACTCGGCGACGACGTCCCGGGCATCGAGCCACATCAGGTCGGACACGCCCTCCTCACCGGGCGCGAGCCCCAGCCGCTCGTGGAAGTTCGTGTGCGTGTACCCCGGGCACACGGCCGTGACGGTCACCCCGCGCGGTGCGTAGCGCCCGTTCGCCCAGCGGCTGAAGCTCACGAGCCAGCCCTTGCACGCTCCATAGGTGGACCGCGGGATGAACGCCGCGACCGACGCGACGTTCACGATCCGCCCGTGGCCGCGCGCCAGCATCCCGCCCAGCGCGGCGTGCGTCAGCCGCAGGGGCACCTCGACGTGCAGGTGCAGGTGGCGGACCTCGTCCTCGATGTCGTTGGCCTCGAAGGCCAGCGGCAGTCCGAATCCGGCATTGTTGACGAGGATCTCGATCGGCTGGGCCTCATCGGCGACGCGCGCCTCGACCTTCTCACGATGGCGGGGCTTCAGCAGGTCCGCGACGACGACCTCGACCTCGACCCCGTAGGTCGACCGCAGCCCGGTCGCGAGCCGCTCGAGCGCCTGCCGATCCCGGGCCACGAGCACCAGGTCGGCGCCTTTCGCGGCCAGCTGCCTCGCGTACTCCGCGCCGAGCCCCGAGCTCGCACCGGTGATGAGCGCCGTTTTCGCCATGCGCGCCAGCCTAGGGGCGAGGGCGTCCGGCGCGGTGCTCGGGAGGCACCATTCGCAGGAACCGATAGCGGATGCCGGAGCTCGAGGTGTGCCATCCCTCAGCCGGGTCCGTCGACGTCGTGCGCCAGCCGGCGCGGTCGGGCGCGCGGGTGTCGCCGGCCACCTCGAGGTCGAGCTCGGTGACCTCCAGGAGATCGGCGAGCTCGATGGCGTCGAGGAAGAGCTGCCCGCCGCCGATCACCCAGATCCGCTCCGGGTCGCCCTCCGCGGCCAGCGTCAGCGCGGCCTCGAGCGAGCCCGCGCGCTCGGCGCCGTCATCCGCCCACTCCTCCTGACGGGTGATCACGATGTTCCGCCGACCCGGCAGGGGACGGAATCGCGCCGGGAACGACTCCCACGTGCGACGGCCCATGACGACGGGCGCTCCGAGGGTGAGCTCCTTGAAGTGGGCGAGGTCTTCGGGCACGTGCCACGGCATGCCGCCCTGGGCGCCGATGATGCCGTGGTGCGCCTCCGCCCAGATGAGGCCGATCGACGCGGTCATACCGCCACGGCACCCCGGATCGCCGGGTGGTGCTGGTAGTCCTCGACCACGAAGTCGTCGTAGCGATAGTCGAAGATCGACTCGGGCGTGCGGGCGATGCGCAGTGTCGGGTACGGGTAGGGCTCGCGGGTCAGCTGCTCGCGCACCTGCTCGAGGTGGTTGTCGTAGATGTGGCAGTCACCGCCGGTCCAGACGAAGTCGCCCGGCTCGAGACCCGCCTGCTGCGCGACCATGAGGGTCAGCAGCGCGTAGGACGCAATGTTGAACGGGACGCCGAGGAACAGGTCGGCGCTGCGCTGGTAGAGCTGGCACGACAGCTTGCCGTCGGCCACGTAGAACTGGAAGAGCGCGTGGCATGGAGCGAGGGCCATGTCGGGGATGTCGGCGGGATTCCAGGCCGAGACGATCAGGCGCCGGGAATCCGGGTTCGCGCGGATCTGGTCGAGCACGAGCGCGATCTGATCGATCTGCTCCCCTGACGGCGTCGGCCACGACCGCCACTGCACGCCGTAGACCGGGCCGAGCTCGCCCGCAGCATCCGCCCATTCGTCCCAGATCGTGACGCCGTTCTCCTGCAGCCAGGCGACGTTGGACTCGCCGCGGAGGAACCACAGCAGCTCGTACGCGATGGACTTGAAGTGCACGCGCTTGGTGGTGATGAGGGGGAAGCCCTGCGAAAGGTCGAACCGGATCTGGCGCCCGAAGGCACTGGTGGTGCCGGTGCCGGTGCGGTCGTCCTTGTGCGTGCCGTTCTCGAGCACGTCTCGCAGCAGGTCCTCGTACGGGGTCGGGATCGGCGTCGTCACGGCTGCCACGATACCCGCGGCTCCCGACGCGCGGGTCGTGGCCGCGCCGCTGCCGGCGGACACCATCGCCGTGTTACGGCGAGTGCGACATATTCACACGTGCGACCCACCGACGCCGGAAAGCGGTTAGCCTGATCTGCTGTGACCCTGGTCGGAGCGCTCATCACCCTCGCCGTGCTTCTTGCGGCGACGGTGGCACTCGGTGTCTTCGTGAACTGGCGTCAGCCCCGCGCCCGTCACAACGTCGAGCACGAGGTGATCGAACCGGCCCGTCTGGGCGCCGACGGACTCGGCGAGGTCGCGACGCTCCTGCAGTTCAGCACCGAGATGTGCGCGCGCTGCCCCGGCGTTCATCGCACGCTCTCCCAGATCGCCGACGGGCACGACGGCGTGCGTCACCTCGACGTCGATCTCACGCACCGCCCCGACATCGCCAAGCACTTCCACGTGCTGCAGACGCCGACAACGCTCGTCCTCGACCGCGACGGCGTCGTGCAGACGCGTTTCGGCGGCGCCCCGAGCCGCGACGTGCTCGAGCTGGAGCTCAACCGGCTGATCGGCGAGGACGCGAGTGTCTGACCGGGTCCCCACGCCCACTCCAGACGCCGCTGGCGCGTCGTCCGGAGCCTCCGGGCGCGTGGGCCCAACTGCGGCCCCGCGCGGCATCGACCCCCGGGGTCCGCGCTTCGTCGCCGGCATCACCGCCGTGCTGCTGCTGATCGACGTGTTCCTCGGGCTGACCGGCCTGTCGACGGCGCAATGGCCCGCGGGTTCGGGGCTGATCGGCATGGTCGATCCCGAGACGGGCGACGGCTACATCGGCGGCATGCCGGGCGCTTTTCTGCTGCCTTACGTGTCGCTCTCGCAGCGCGTCCTCGACCCCGCGTTCCTGCTCCTGCTCGTGATCGCGCTCCTCTTCCTCTGGGGTGTCGTGTCGCCGCGGACCGCGCCGTGGGGCGCGCTGTACCGCAAGGCCGTCGCCCCGCGACTCGCGCCGCCGAAGGAGCTCGAAGACCCGCGCCCGCCGCGCTTCGCGCAGGGCGTGGGCCTGTTCGTCTCGGTCGTCGGGCTCGTGCTGCAGCTGCTCGGCGTCCCCTGGGCACTGACCATCGCCGCCGCGGCGGCGTTCATCGCCGCCTTCCTGAATGCCGTCTTCGGGCTCTGCCTCGGGTGTCAGCTGTATCTGCTGCTCCAGCGCGCCGGCATCGTCGGGCGCGCCCGCCCGGCATCCGCCTGACGCCCTCCGTCAAAAAGGCGGGAAGCTCGCGACTCGGGCCGTGCGAACCGTCGCGGCAGGGCATCCGACGCTTTAGGCTGACGCGAGACGCCCACGACCCGGGCGCACCGCGAGCGAGGAGGCCCTCATGACTGTCACCAGCGAAGCCACCACCGCCTGGAAGGGCGCACTCTTCGACGGATCCGGGGAGGTCAGCCTCGTGTCGTCGGGGCTGGGCACCTACCCCGTCACCTGGAAGGCGCGCAGCGAAGGATCGACCTCGGTCACGACTCCCGAGGAGCTGCTCGCCGCGGCGCATTCGTCGTGCTTCAGCATGGCCCTCTCGCTGGCGCTCGCCGAGAACGGCACTCCCCCGGAGTCGATCGACACCACCGCCTCGGTGACCTTCAAGCCGGGCACCGGCATCACCGGCAGCCACCTCAACGTCAACGCGGTCGTGCCGGGCATCGAGCCGGAGGACTTCGAGCGCATCGCCCAGGGCGCGAAGGCCGGGTGCCCGGTGTCGCAGGCACTCGCAGGCATCGAGATCACGCTCGAGGCGACGCTTGCCTGAAGCTGTCTCGTCCGGCGACGGCGGCCGCCGGGTCGTCGTCGCGGGGGCGTCGGGACTCATCGGCGAGGCACTCGTCGAGAGCCTCCGGGCCGACGGGTTCACGGTCACGACCCTCGTGCGTCGGCCGGCCGAAGCCGCCGATGAAGTCGAGTGGCTCACGAACGCCGAGCCGCTCGATCCCGCCGTGCTGGCGGGCGCCGCCGCCGTCGTCGGTCTGAACGGCGCGAGCATCGGCCGGTTCCCCTGGACCGGAAGCTACAAGAACACCCTGCTGTGGTCGCGCATCGCGCCGACGCGCGCCCTGGCCAGGGCGGTGCGAGAGCTGGGCACGGACGCCCCGCATTTCGTCTCGGCATCGGCGGTCGGCTACTACGGCTCCCGTCCGGGCGTGCAGCTCGCCGAGGACGCCCGCCGCGGCGAGTCGTTCCTCGCGGACCTGTGCGGCGAGTGGGAGGCCGCGGCCTTCGGCGCGGGAGCGGATGCCGCGGTGGCCGTCCTCCGCACGGCTCCGATCGTGCACCCGCGGGGGGTGCTGAAGCCGCTGCTCCTGCTCACGAAGGCCGGCCTCGCGGGCCCGATCGGCCGGGGGACGCAGGTATGGCCGTGGATCTCACTGGAGGACGAGGTGCGCGCCATCCGCCACGTTATCGACGCGCGCCTGACCGGCCCTGTGAACCTCGCGGGCCCCACGCGCGCCACGGCGAACGACCTCGGCTTCGCTCTCGCGGTGCGGATGAACCGTCCGTTCCTGCTGCGCGCACCGGTGTGGGGCATGAAGCTGGTCCTGGGTCCCGATGCGACCGACGCACTGCTGACCTCGGATGCGAACGTCGTGCCCGAGGCACTCGTGCAATCGGGGTTCGAGTTCAGCCACCCGACCGTGGAGGACGCGGTGGTGGCCGCCGTACCTGCCGCGGCCTGACCCGGCTCCGCCGTGTTCTCGCACGGTGGTGCGAGCATGCGAGGCGTCAGCCGGCGCGGCGAGATCGGTCGGAGGGCTCGAGGCGGATGGCTTTGCGCACCGCCTCGCGCGCGCGACGCCGGTCGCCCGCGGCGTCGTAGGCGAGACCCAGCCGGTACCAGGCCCGCCAGTCGTCGGGGTGGGCCTCGGCGTCGGCGCGGTACGCCGGGAAGACGGCATCCCCGTCCTCGCGCATGACGCGCCCGCTCGGACGCACCGTCACCTCGTCGGCCGGGAGCCCGCCCTCGGCCTCCAGACGGCGGCCGAGCTGCTGTGCGCGCACGCCGAACCACAGCTCGCGGCCGAGCGCCCACGCGGCGATGACGGGCAGGACGACGAGGGCGACGCCCATCGCGATGCCGACGGGATCGCCGCTGACGACCAGCAGCCATGCCCGCTGCCCGACGAGCACGATGTACAGCGCGAGCAGCGCCGCCATGACGACGACGCCGATGCGGGCGGTCATGCGCCGGTCGCGCGGGCGACCTGGCCGGGCACCCCGTCCTCGGCGACGGGAGACGCGTCGACAGCGACCCGGCGGCCACCGATGCCGATGTCGATGAGGCTGTCCAGGCCGACCGTCACGCCGGTCGCGTCGCGGGCCGCCACCAGAGCGAGACGGATGCCGGGACCATACGCCTGCGCCGGCTCCACTGTGTCGTGCACGATGGTGAGCGACTCGCCCGCCCCGGAGAGGATCGTCTCCTGACGGGCGACGACGCCGGGGCGGCGCAGCGAGTGGATCGGCACGCTCGCGACCTGCTGACCGCGGGCACGCTGGTCGACGTGCGGCGATTCGACCGGCCCGACCGACGTCCTTGCGGCCGCGATCAGTTCCGCGGTGCGCACTGCCGTGCCGCTCGGCGAGTCGATCTTGGACTCGCGGTGCGCCTCGACGATCTCGATGGAGGGGAAGAAGGGGGCTGCGGCCGCAGCGAGGGCCGAACCGAGCACCGAGCCGATCGAGAAGTTGGGGATGAACACCGCGCCGGTGCCGGCCGCCTCGACGAGCGGGCGCACGAGCGCGATGCGCTCGGCCGACCAGCCGGAGGTGCCGACCAGCACGTTGATACCCCGCTCGATCGCCGCCCGCACCACGTCGATGGAGACCGCCGGCGTCGACGCGTCGACCACCAGATCGGCGCCGTCGAGCTCGGACAGCTCGGACCGCGACGACAGCACGCCCGCGACCTCGAACCCGGGTTCGGCCTCGACCGCATCGCGGATGATCGCGCCGAGCTTCCCGGTGCCGCCCACGATGGCCACGCGTGTCGTCATGAATCCATCCTAGGCGGCGCCCGCAGGCCCCTCCCGGCCGGCGGACCCGCGCGGCCGCCTACGCTGGAGGGGTGGTGAAACTGCGCTCCTCCCCCGTCGACGCACCCGATGCTCACGCCCTGCTGGCCGAGTACTTCCAGGTCCGGACCGAAGGGTTCGCGGACCAGGGCGTCTCGTACCGCACGACCTTCCCCGATCCGGCCGCGTTCGTGCCGCCCGCGGGCGTCTTCGTCGTGCTGGACGACGAAGAGGGCGTCGCACAGGGATGCGGCGGCATCCGCCTCATCCCGGAGGGGCCGCTCGGCACCCGCTACGAGCTCAAGCACCTCTACCTGCGCCCGGTCACGCGCGGCCGCGGCTGGGGCCGCCTGCTCGTCGAAGACCTGGAGCGGCGCGCGCGCGAGTTCGGCGCGGCCGAGCTCGTGCTCGACACGCACCACTCCCTCGAGGCGGCCGGCGCCCTCTATGCACGCACCGGCTTCGAGGCCATCGAGCCCTACAACGAGAACCCCAACGCCTCCCGCTGGTACGGCAAGGCGCTCTGACCGGCGCGACCGCTCAGACGGGATAGACCTCGGGCAGGCCGGTGCGCAGCTCCACAGGCAGATGAGCCATGTCGTTGTGCGACAGCAGCGTCCACGGTCGCCCCTGCTTCTGCGCGATGACGCTCAGACCGCAGTGAGCCTGGTTCAGGGTCATCCACCGCCATTCCGGCGCCTGCAGGACCTCGCGCACGAACCAGGCGATGACGAAGTTGTGGGTGATCAGCAGCTCGTGCACCTCCCCGCGCTTGCGGGCCAGGAACTCGCTGGTGGCGTCGGACATCTGCGCACGGCCCGCCTCGACCTCGGCCTCGGTGACCGAGCCGAAGAACGGCTCGAACGCCGCCGGCGTCTCGTCGGTCATGCCGGTGGGCACGCAGTCGAACAGGAGGGCCGACGGCTCGGGCGACAGCGACGGCATCCGCTCCGCGACCGCGCGCGCCGTCTGACTCGCCCGCTCGAGCGGTGAGTGCCACACCGCGTCGAAAGGCACTCCCGAGAGGCGATCCGCGAGCAGGGCCGCCTGCCGGCGCCCGCGCGGCGAGAGGGGTCCGTCGACCAGTCCGTGCTGGGCGTCCTGATGTTCACCGTGCCGCACGAGATAGATGTAGTGCGTCACGCAGCTCACTCCGTCGGGGGTCACATGCCTGGGGGAAAGGCACCTCATCCACACTACGACACGTCGGCGCCGTGGCCCATGAGCCTGTGGACGGGCGCGTCGGCCGCGGCGGCGCCACGGGCGGGGGCTACTCCGAGGCGCGGGCGATGTCCGACAGCTGAGCGCGGCTGAGGCGGACGCCGACGCCCTGCACGAGCTCTTCGACGTGCTGCGGCGCGTAGGCGTTGACGATGGGCGCGACGACGAGCTTCTGCGCGAGCAGCCACGCCATCGCCACGGCGGCGTCGGGCACCCCGAGCTCGGCGCCGACCGCGTCGAGCGCCCGCAGGGTACGGCTGCCGCGACGGTTCAGGTTCGCCGCCAGCTGCGCGCCGCGCACCGACAGGGCGCCGCGGAGCTTGGAACGCTGCCGGCCGGCGAGGAATCCGTGCTCCAGGGCGTGCGACGGCGTCACGACCATGCCCTGGGCTCCCGCCACGAGGCGCAGATCGGCGTCGAACTCATGCCGACGCAGCACGTTGAAGGGCACGTCGAGCACGGTGATGCGCGGGTAGCCCGCCGAGGCGAGGATGCGCGCCTCGACCAGCTGTGCGGCGGTGTAGCCGATCACGCCGAGTGCTCGCACCTTGCCGGCCTCGACCAGCCACTCCGCCGTGGCCAGGGTGTCCTCGAGCGACGAGCCGGGATCGGCCGTCGCATCGAGGTAGAGGACGTCGATCCGGTCGGTGCGCAGCCGCGTCAGTGATGCTTCGACGGCGCGGACCAGGTTGACCGGGCCGAGCCCCGGATTGTCGGCGTGACCGCCCACGCGCACCGCGAGGACGATGTCATCACGCAGGCCGCGGGACTGGAGCCACTGGCCGATGATGTGCTCACTGCGGCCGCTCGAATAGCTGTCGGCGGTGTGGACGGCGTTGCCGCCCAGTTCGGTGTAGGCGTCGAGGATCGCGTGGCTCGACTCGAGGTCGACGTTCCATCCGAACTCGGCGCCGCCGAGGATCAGCGGGAACACCTCGGCGCCGCTCTCCCCGAGCGCGACGCGGACGCCGCTGCCCACGGCGGGTCCCTGTACGGGGATGGGGGCCGACGGATGCGGGCCGCGTGCAGCGGGCTGAGACGCGGCAGCGCCTGCGGCGGCATCCGGGCTCGCCGGTGGGAGCGTCGAGTCAACGCCGAAGTACGCCATGTCCCACCCCCCACGACCGCCCCGCGGAGCTTTCGTGATCACTGTCCGCGCGCCCCCCGGCGCGTACTCACAGGCTAGGACAGTCCGGACAGCGCTCCGGCCACTGAGGCGAACTGTCGATAAACATTACATAACGGTTTCATCACGAACCGCTGATCCTTGGGGTTCTGTCCCCTTTTCGGGGGACACACGGGGCATTCTGCCGACCGGACGACGGATGCCCGCCCCTCGATGAGGGACGGGCATCCGTGAACCTGCGGCTCGCTTCATCGCTGAACGGATTCAGCGGGCGGACGTGCCGTCGGCGGGATCGTTCAGCCTTCTGCGGGAGCCTCCGGGCCCTCGCTGGCCGCGGCGCGACCCTCCTGATCGGCGGGCTCCTCGAGCACCGGCTCGAGCGAGAGCTTGCCGCGGTCGTCGATCTTCGTGATCTTCACGAGGATCTTCTGACCGACGTTGAGGACGTCCTCGACGTTCTCCACGCGCTTGCCACCGGCGAGCTTGCGGACCTCGCTGACGTGCAGCAGTCCGTCCTTGCCCGGCAGGAGCGAGATGAACGCGCCGAACGTCGCGATCTTCACGACGGTTCCGAGGAACTGCTCGCCGACCTCCGGGTTGGTGGGGTTGGCGATCGCGTTGACCTGGGCACGGGCGGCCTCGGCCGACGGGCCGTCGGTCGCGCCGATGTAGACGGTGCCGTCCTCCTCGATGGAGATCTGCGCACCGGTCTCGTCCTGGATCGCGTTGATCGTCTTGCCCTTCGGGCCGATCAGCTCGCCGATCTTGTCGACCGGGATCTGCACGCTGATGACGCGCGGTGCGGTGGGCGCCATCTCGTCCGGACCGTCGATCGCGGCGTTGAGCACGCCGAGGATCGTCAGGCGGGCGTCGCGGGCCTGCTGCAACGCAGCGGTCAGCACCGACGACGGGATGCCGTCGAGCTTCGTGTCGAGCTGGATCGCCGTGACGAACTCGCTCGTGCCGGCGACCTTGAAGTCCATGTCGCCGAGCGCGTCCTCGGCGCCGAGGATGTCGGTCAGCGCGGCGTAGCGCGTCTGCCCGTCGACCTCGTCCGACACCAGACCCATCGCGATTCCGGCGACGGGGGCGCGCAGCGGCACACCCGCGTTCAGGAGCGAGAGCGTGGACGCGCAGACCGAGCCCATCGACGTCGAGCCGTTGGAGCCGAGAGCCTCGGACACCTGGCGGATCGCGTACGGGAACTCCTCGCGGCTGGGCAGCACCGGCACGAGCGCGCGCTCGGCGAGGAAGCCGTGCCCGATCTCGCGACGCTTCGGCGACCCGACACGGCCGGTCTCACCGGTCGAGTAGGGCGGGAAGTTGTAGTGGTGCATGTAGCGCTTGTGCGTGACGGGCGACAGCGAGTCGATCTGCTGCTCCATCTTCAGCATGTTCAGCGTCGTGACGCCCAGGATCTGGGTCTCACCGCGCTGGAAGATCGCCGAGCCGTGGACGCGAGGGATGACCTGCACCTCGGCGTCGAGCGGACGGATGTCGGCCAGGCCGCGGCCGTCCATGCGGACGCCCTCCGCGAGGATGCGACCGCGCACGATCGTCTTGGTGACCGACTTGTAGGCCGCCGAGAACTCGAGCGTCGCGACAGCCGGCAGCTCGCCGGACTCGACGGCGGCGAGGAGCTCTGCCTTGACGGCATCCTTCAGCTCGTCGTCGGCGTTCTGGCGATCCTGCTTGTCGGCGATCTGGTAGATCGGGACGAGCTTGTCGTACGCGCGGTGGGCGACGAAGTCGTAGGTCTGCTGGCTGTAGGGCAGGAAGACCGGGAACTGCTTGATCTCCTTCGCCGCGGTGTTGGCGACGACGTTCTGCGCGGCGACCAGCTGCTTGATGAAGGGCTTCGAGGCCTCGAGGCCCTCGGCCACGACCTGCTCGCTGGGCTTGACGGCGCCGGCCTTGATCAGGTTCCACGAACCCTCGGTGGCCTCGGCCTCGACCATCATGATCGCGACATCCTCGTTGCCGTCGGCATCGGTGATGACGCGACCGGCGACGATGAGGTCGAAGACGGCCTCCTCGAGCTGCGACACGGTCGGGAACGCGATCCACTGATCGGCGTGCTCGCCGTGGCCGGGGATGAGCGCGAGGCGCACGCCCGCGATCGGGCCGGAGAACGGCAGACCGGAGATCTGCGTCGACAGCGAGGCGGCGTTGATGGCGAGCGCGTCGTAGAACTCGCCGGGAGCGATCGAGAGCACGGTCACGACGATCTGCACCTCGTTGCGGAGGCCGTCGACGAACGACGGACGCAGCGGGCGGTCGATGAGACGGCACACCAGGATCGCCTCGGTCGAGGGACGACCCTCGCGGCGGAAGAACGAGCCGGGGATCTTGCCCGCGGCGTACGAGCGCTCTTCGACGTCGACGGTCAGCGGGAAGAAGTCGAAGCCCTCACGGGGCTGCTTGCTCGCGCTGGTGGCCGAGAGGAGCATCGTCTCCTCGTCGAGGTACGCGGCGACCGCGCCCTGCGCCTGCTGCGCGAGACGTCCGGTCTCGAACCGGACGGTACGGGTGCCGAAGCGGCCGTTGTCGAGAACGGCTTCAGCGGCGGTGATTTCAGGACCTTCCAAGAGGTCTCTCCTTCTTTGTTTAGGCTCGCACGCGCGTTTCGCGCACGAGCTTGTGCGAAGGAGCAGGAACAGGCAGATCTCGGCGCGCGGCCGTGCCGCGATTCGCGCCAGCACTGGCCACCAGTAGAAATCCACCCGGCGCGGATGCGACGAGGAGACCACCACAGGGGACCAGCTAGCTGCCGGCCTGCTCCGTGAGCTCATGTTGAATTGAGCGGATGCCCGAGGGCAGCCTGTCCGATCCTATCAGTGGTACCCGTCCCGGCCCCACGGCCGACCGGAGGCGGCGGAAACACCGAATGACATCGTCGTCGGGCGTGCGTAGGGTGGGAGTCATGAGCACCGACGAGAAGCCGGCGGGCGCGGCATCCGATGAGATGAAGCGCAAGTTCAAGGAAGCACTCGACAAGAAGAACGCGCAGCACCGTGACGGTGAGTCGCACCTGGACGGCGAGTCCTCGATCCATGGGACGCACGGCGCGGTGACCAAGCGCGAGTTCCGCCGCAAGAGCGGCTGACGACCGGAGGCGGGCGATGAGCGACTTCCGTGAGCAGATCCCCGACGACGACCGGGACGTCCCGCTCGACGACGACGCGGAGTTCGAGCTGCCGCCCGCGACGCTCGACCCGATGGAATCGGTCGAGAAGCAGGTCGACGAGCTCGATCTCGAGGAGCGCGAAGCGGCGGTCGAGTCTGGCGAGATCGACCCCGAGGCGTGAGCGACGGCACGCCGGAGGAGCGTGTCGACACGCCTCCGGCAGCCGTCGGCCCGACAGCGGGCACCACGCCCGCGGTAGCGCCCGTCCGCCTGCGGCGGCTGCGGCGTGAGGCGTGGGGCTTCGCGATCGGCTCCCTGTGCTTCTTCGCCGGCGCACTGCCCGTGTACGCGCAGTGGGCCGGGGTCGTGTGGACCGGCGTCACGTTCTTCGTGGGATCGGTGTTCTTCACCGTCGCGGCCCTGATCCAGCTGCTCCTCAGTGGGCGCCGGCCGCCGAAGGCGCAGACGAGCCGGCCCGACCGCGCGGACTGGTGGTCCGCCGCCATCCAGTTCGCCGGGACGCTGCTCTTCAACACCTCGACGCTCGTCGCGCTGCTCGCGGCGATCGCCCGCCCCGACGCCGTGGGGGTGGGATGGCGCCCCGACGCTTGGGGGTCGCTCGCGTTCCTGGTGTCCAGCTTCCTCGCAGTCGAGGCGACGCGCGGGCGCGAACGCCTGTGGGATCGCGACGCGCGCACCTGGCACGGCACGGGCCTCGGCATGCTGGGGTCGATCGCGTTCGCCGTCTCCGCGGTCGCGGCCTACGTCGTTCCGTCCACGGGCGAGCTCGTCAGCGTGCAGTGGACGAACCTCGGCACCGCGATCGGCGCGCTCTGCTTCTTCGGCGCGGCCGTGCTGTCGCGCCGCACGATCCACCACGGAGTGATCGGCCGGCGGCTGCGTCGGCACCGCGCGGCGCAGCTCTGAGTCGCTGCACCTGCCGGCGGTGGATGTCGGTCGGTTGGTGAATGCGAACCGCACCCGGGTCTGCGAGGCGGCACTAGGCAGAAAAAAGGAAGCCCCGACCGTTACCACACAGCCGGGGCGAGACGAATGAGAGTTCGCCTATCGGGATCCACTCTACCGCATGCCTGAGGGGGACGCGCCCGGCGTGAACAACCGCCTCTCGCATCGAGGCGGGACCGAGGTCGTCACGACGCGCGTGTCGGCGCACGCACGTCGCCGCGGCCGCCGATGACGACGTAGCCGGAGTGCTTGGGCGCGACGCCGTCGCCCGCCGTCCGTCCGCGCAGACGCCGCCAGGCCCACGGCAGCACGTCCCGGCTGAGCCACGTACCCGGCGCCACCGGATCGTCGTCGGCGTGAAGGGCGGCGTCGAGCCCGCCGAGCGCCTGCGCGTCACGCACGCCGAGCACGTCCGCGGCGCGATAGGCGAGGAACCGGTGCCCTCGCGACCGCAGGTGCACCCTGTCGGCAGACCAGAGGTCGAGGTCTCCGATCGCGGGGATCGCTTCCAGGTCCAGCAGCATCGCACCGGTGTCGGCCGCGATCCGCCGCAGCTCGGAGGCGAAGGCGGCGAACCTCCGCTCGAACACCACGGCGGCACGCCGACGCGGCAGGAACGGTGTCACGAGCAGCACGTCGATGCCGGCGTCCCGCAGCGCACGGACGGATGCCTCCAGCTCGGCCGCCAGCCGCGCGATGTCGACACGCCGGCCGACGAGGTCGTTGGCGCCCATGAGGATCGACACGAGGTCGGGACGCAGCGCCAGCGCCCGCGGAAGCTGCTCGGCCGTGAGGTCGCGCACGCGACGGCTGCGCACCGCGAGGTTCGCGTAGCGGAACGGCCCTGCTTCGGAGGACTCGTGCGCCAGCAGCTGCGCCAGCCGATCCGCCCATCCCCGGTGCTGCCCCGCCGGCATCCGCGACGTGTCGCAGAGGCCCTCGGTGAGCGAGTCGCCGAGGGCGACGTACCGCGACCACCGCGGTCGCACCGGCGCCCCGGCGGACGGGGTCGACGGGTTGGACGGGCGGATGCCGGCACGCCGGCGCAGTGCGTCATCGATGGGGCGCAGCATCCGTGCGTCCTCGTAGTGCTCGACGAGCTGGCCGCACAGGGCGTCCCACGTGCGGTGGCGCACCGATTCGTGGGCGGAGGCCGCGAACGCGCGCCGCTTGCCCGCGTCGCCGACCAGGTCGGCGACGCGGGCCCGCAGGTCGCGCAGATCGCCCGGACCGTAGAGCCAGCCATCGACGCTCGAGCGCACCAGGTCGACCGGGCCCCCGATCCCGGTCGCCACCACCGGCACGCCGCTGGCGAGGGCCTCCTGGATCGTCTGGCCGAACGTCTCGCTCTCGCCGGGATGGACGAACACGTCGAAGCTGGCCAGCGCCTCCGCGAGCGCGCCGCCGGTGAGATGTCCGGTGAACACGGCGTCGGGCAGCGCGCGCTCGAGCGCCTGCCGGGCCGGCCCGTCGCCCACGATCACGAGGCGCGTGCCGTCGAGCCCCGTGAGCGCGGAGAGGTCCTCGACCTGCTTCTCCGGGGCGAGGCGACCGACGTAGCCGACGATCGTCCTCCCCGGCGCCACCCGCGCGCGCCACGCGTCGCTGCGTCGCTCCGGCCCGAAGCGGGTGGTATCGACGCCGCGCCCCCACCGGCGCAGGCGGTCGACGCCGAGCGCGTCGAGCTGCTGCAGCGATGCCGTGGAGGGGGCGAGGGTGAGGGTGGCGCGCCGGTGCAGGCGGGCGACGTGGCGGCCGACCAGCGCCGCGGCCTGCGGCATCCCGTACTTCTCGGCGTAGGCGACGACGTCCGTCTGATAGACCGCGACCGCGGGCACGTGGAGCGCATCGGCCGCTGCGAGTCCCTGCCAGCCCAGCACGAACGGCGACGCCAGGTGTACGACATCGGGCCGGAAGTCGCGGAGGATCGCGGTGAGCCGTGCGGCGCGCGCGAACACGACGCGCACCTCGGGATACGAGGGCAGCGGCGCCGAGCGCAGCAGCTCGGTCCGTGCGCCGTGGAGGTCGGTGGTGATCTCTCCCGCGCGCGGCGCGATGACGAGCGTCTCGTGCCCCTGGGCAGCGAGATGGCGCAGGACGTGGAGCACCGACCCTGTCACCCCGTTCATGTGGGGCAGGAACGATTCGGCGAGCAGTGCGACTCTCACGCCTCCAGGGTGGCGGCGCCGACACGGACGGATGCCGCGAACCGGCGCCCGCGCGCAAGTGTTCACCGGATGCACCGCGGCAGGTCACCGGACGTGCCCCGTTCCGTCGCCGTTCACCGCGGCCGACTACCAAGGAGACGTGATCGACGAGCTGCTGACCGAGGTCGCGAGGAGCCCGTGGGCGCTGCCGCTGCTGTTCGTGCTCGTGCTCGGCGACGCGTTCCTCGTCGTGGTCCCCGGCGAGGCGGCGGTGACGGCTCTGGGTGCGCTGGCGGTGTCGCAGGGCGAGCCTGCGGTGACGGCGGTGATCGTCGTCGCCGGGGCTGCCGCCCTCACCGGCGACGCGGCGTGCTATCTCGTCGGCCGGACGGTGGGACTCGAACGGTGGCGCTGGATGCGGACGCCCCGCGTCCGCGCCGCGTTCGCCTGGTCGCGCGCGCGGCTCGAGCGACGCGCTGCGCTCGTGCTCTTCACCGCGCGATTCATCCCCTTCGCTCGGCTGGCCGTGAATCTGACCGCCGGCGCGACGGGGATCGCCGCACCCCGCTTCTTGGGCATCGCCGGGCTGGCGGCCATGGCGTGGTCCGCGTACCAGGCACTGATCGGCGCGGCGATCGCGGCGATCCTCCCCGGCGGGCCGGTCGTCGCGGTGGTCGTCTCGGTCGCGCTGGCGGTCGGGATCGGCCTCACGATCGATGCGGTGCTCGCCCGTCGCCTGCGCAGCAGCACGTGAAGGGGACTGCGTCCTCGTCGCCGCGAGCCGCCAGGATGGAGCCGTGACTGATGTGACGACGGATGCCTACGACGACCTCTTCCTCGGCATCCCGCTGCCGCTCCCCCGCCCCGCGGACGGACGCGAGGTGCGCGAGCTGACGTATCCGCGGTTCACTGTCCTCCTCGAGCCGCAGCGGCGGCTCGCGGTCGTGACGGCGGTGAACATCGACGGCTCGGAGCTGCACGATCTGCCGCGCACGGGCGAGTGGCAGCTCGATGCGCGCGTTCCCGCGGCCGAGCAGACCGGGCCGGCGGTGTATGCCGCGAATGACCTGGATCGCGGGCATCTGGTGCGCCGCCGCGACCCGGGATGGGGCTCGGCGGCCGAGGCGCGCGACGCGATGGAGGCGACCTTCGTCTATCCCAATGCCGCCCCGCAGGCGAGCGGCTTCAACCAGTCGAAGGAGCTGTGGCTCGGCCTGGAGGATCACGTCCTGCAGTTCGCCGACACGACCGGCGAGCTCGTCAGCGTGTTCACGGCACCGGTTCTCGCCGACGACGATCCGCCGTATCGCGGCATCCGCATCCCCCGCCGGTTCTTCAAGGTCGCCGCGTGGGCGACACCCGACGGCGCGTCGTCCCGCCTTGCGGCGGCAGGTTTCCTGCTCGACCAGTCGGAGCTCATCGACGTCGCTCAGGGAGCGCTCGCCGTGCCGGCACTGGGCGCGTTCCGCACCTTCCAGGTGCCGATCGCCGACATCCAGGAGCTCTCCGGCGTCGATCTCGGTGAGCTCGTCGAGGCCGATGTGCTGCCGCGCTTCGATGGGCTCAGCGACGCGCCGGTACGCGGAGAGGCGGCATGGCGCCCTCTCCGCGCACCGGCGGACATCGTGCTGAGCTGAGGACTACTCGCCCGCGAGGCCGCCGAGCAGGTGGCCGAACGAGCGTCCCTCGCCGAGGTAGTTGTCGGGGTCGAACGGATCGGAGTCCGTCGCCGGCTCCCGACGCGCGATCGCCTCGGCGAGCTCGCGCGCGCCACGGTCGATGCGCTCTGCGAGCGGTGCGATGTTGTCGGCCGACGCTCCCCAGTCGCTCGACGCCGCGAACACGCCGGTCGAGACCGGTTCGGCATGCAGGTAGGTGAAGAGCGGGCGGATCGCGTAGTCGATCGCGAGCGAGTGGCGCGCGGTGCCCGCGTTCGCGCCGATCAGCACGGGCTTGCCGGTGAGGGCATCGGGATCGAGCACGTCGATGAACGACTTGAACAGACCCGAGTAGCTCGTGGAGAAGATGGGCGTGACGGCGATGACCGCGTCGGCCGAGACGACCGCGTTGATCACCGACTCCAGCGCCGGCGGGGCGAAGCCTGTCAGGAGGTTGTTCGTGATGTCGTGCGCGTAGTCGCGCAGCTCGAACACGTCGACCTCGATCTCGATGCCGCGCTCCGACAGCTGCTTCGTCGTGGCGGCGGCGAGCCGGTCGGCGAGCATGCGGGTCGAAGACGGGTTCGACAGCCCTGCCGAGATCACGGCGATGCGGCGAGCGGTCATGTCACGCCTCCTTCCGGCCGAGGCCGAACGCGGCACCCGCAGGCGCCCCAGCGGCGGAGCCTGCCGTCGGCACGGCGTCCTGGTACGGGCTGGTTCCCACGAGGTTGTCACCGCGGTTCGCTCCCGGCACCGCCTGGCGCGGCGCCTCGCCGCCGTACGCCGCTGCCACGAGGTTGGCGTGGGTCGGGGCATCCGGAACCTCGGGTGCACGGTTCTTCTGCAGCTCCTTGCGCAGCACCGGGACCACCTCGCCGCCGAGGATGTCGAGCTGCTCGAGCACCGTCTTCAGCGGCAGGCCGGCGTGGTCCATCAGGAACAGCTGGCGCTGGTAGTCGCCGTAGGTGTCGCGCATGGCGGCGTAGCGGTCGATCACCTGCTGGGGCGAGCCCACCGTGAGAGGCGTCATCTCGCTGAAGTCCTCGAGCGACGGGCCGTGGCCGTAGACCGGCGCGTTGTCGAAGTACGGACGGAACGCCTTCACGGCGTCCTGCGACTTCGCGGCCATGAAGACCTGGCCGCCGAGGCCCACGATCGCCTGCTCGGGCGTGCCGTGGCCGTAGTGGGCGTAGCGCTGGCGGTACAGCTGGATCAGGCGCTGGTAGTGCTCCTTGGGCCAGAAGATGTTGTTCGCGAAGAAGCCGTCGCCGTAGTAGGCGGCCTGCTCGGCGATCTCGGGCGTGCGGATCGAGCCGTGCCAGACGAACGGCGCAACCCCGTCGAGCGGCCGCGGCGTCGACGTGAATCCCTGCAGGGGCGTGCGGAACTGACCCTCCCAGTCCACGACGTCCTCGCGCCACAGGCGGTGCAGCAGGTTGTAGTTCTCGATCGCGAGCGGCAGACCCTGGCGGATGTCCTTGCCGAACCACGGGTACACCGGGCCGGTGTTTCCGCGCCCGATCATGAGATCGGTGCGACCGCCCGACACGTGCTGCAGCATCGCGTAGTCCTCGGCGATCTTCACCGGGTCGTTCGTGGTGATGAGGGTCGTCGCGGTCGAGAGGATCAGGCGCTCGGTCTGCGCGGCGATGTACGCGAGCGTCGTCGTGGGCGACGACGACCAGAACGGCGGGTTGTGGTGCTCGCCGAGGGCGAAGACATCCAGGCCCACCTCCTCGGCGTGCTTCGCGATCCGGAGCGTCGCCCGGATCCTCTCCGCCTCACTGGGCGTGGTGCCGTCGGTCGGGTCCTGGGTGATGTCGCTCACCGTGAAGATGCCGAACTGCATTCCCGACCACGTGGTGCTCTCGCTCACGATCGCTTCTCCGCTTCCCCTGACTCAGGGCTCCGTTCGCCGTGCGGGATCTCCGTCGCGGGCGAATCTATGCAAATGAATGTATCTCGTGCAACGTGTCCGCTCAAAGGTTATTCCCGAACGGATGCCGCGGCCCTCGGCATCCGCTCGATTCACCGCTCGTCCGGCGCTGCTCCGTGCGACGCCCGCAGCACCACGGCCTCCCACGGCCGAAGGCGCAGCACCCCGTCGACGATCTCGGGCGCATCGTCGTAGTTGCCGATGACCAGTTCTGCCGACTCGGGATCGACTCCCTCGACCTCGATCTGCTGCGGGTCGCCCGAGAAGCTGCCGGCGACGAAGAGCGTCGGACCGCCGCCCGAGCGCGTGAAGGCGTAGACGCGGGGATGCTCGGGCGCGACCAGCGCGAAGTCGCCGAGCCGCACGACCGGGTCTTCGTGCCGCAGCGCGATGAGGCGGCGATAGTGGTGGAACACGGATGCCGGATCCGCACGCCCGGCCTCGGCATTGACCGTCACGTGGTTGGGGTTGACCCCGATCCACGGTTCGCCCGTCGTGAAACCGGCCGCGGGGCTGCCGTCCCACTGCACCGGCGTGCGCGCGTTGTCGCGGCTGCCCGATCCGAGCGCCGCCACCAGCTGCTCGTCGGTGAGCCGCCCGTGGGCACGGGCCTCGGCCGCGTAGCGCAGGGACTCGATGTCGCGATAATCCGACAGCTCGCGGAAATGCGCGTTCGTCATCCCGAGCTCCTGGCCCTGGTACACGTACGGCGTGCCGCGGTGCAGATGGAGCACGGTCGCGAGCATCGTCGCCGACTCTCGGAGATACGCGCCGTCGTCGCCGAAGCGCGAGACGCTGCGCGGCTGGTCGTGGTTCTCCCAGTACAGCGCGTTCCACCCGGCGTCGAAAAGCCCGTGCTGCCAGCGCGCCATCGTCGCTTTCAGCTCACGCAAGTCGAGCGGGCGCAGGTCGAACCGCCCGCCCCGGCCGTGATCGATGTGGACGTGCTCGAACGTGAACACCATGTCGAGCTCTCGCCGGGACGGGTCGGTGAACAGGCGGCCGTCTTCGACGGTGGCGCCGGGCGTCTCCCCCACGAGCAGCAGGGCGTCGCGGCGCCCTTCGAAGACCTCGCGGTGCATCTCCTGCAGGTACTCGTGCAGCCGCGGACCGTTGACCGTCTGCAGGCGGCTGTCGCCGAAGCGTCCGTCGACGACGACGCCGTCGGCAAGCGACCCGTCCTCGCGGACGACCTTGGAGATGAAGTTGATCACGTCCATGCGGAAGCCGTCGATGCCGCGGTCGAGCCACCAGCGCATCATGTCGTAGACGGCCGCCCGCACGTCGGGGTTCTCCCAGTTGAGGTCGGGCTGCTTGCGGCTGAACAGGTGCAGGTAGTACTCCCCCGTCGCCTCGTCGAGCTCCCACGCGGGGCCGGAGAAGGCCGATCCCCAGTTGGTGGGCTCGGCACCCGGCGTCCCCGGTTCCATGCCCTCGCGCGGTGGGCGCCACCAGTACCAGTCGCGCCGGGGCGAGTCCTTCGACGACCGGGACTCGACGAACCACGGATGCTCGTCGCTGGTGTGGTTGACGACGAGATCCATCACGACACGGATGCCGCGGGCATGCAGCGCGGCGATCACTTCGTCGAGGTCGGCCAGGGTGCCGAACAGCGGGTCGACGTCGCGGTAGTCGCTGATGTCGTAGCCGTTGTCGTCTTGCGGGCTGCGATAGATCGGCGAGAGCCAGACGACGTCCACCCCGAGTTCCGCGAGATGGTCGACGCGTCGCAGCACGCCGCGCAGGTCGCCGACGCCGTCGCCGTCGGAGTCCTGGAACGAACGCGGGTAGATCTGGTAGACGACCGCGCCTGTCCACCAGGCGGGCGGGTCGTTCGGGGTCTCGGCCGCTGCCATCCCGTCACCCTACGCCGCGTCGGCGAAGAGCTGCAGCATGTCGCGCACGAGCTGGTGGGGCGCCGTCTCGCACGGCGCATGCCCGGTCGCGTACGTCGCGACGCGTGCGCCGATGCGAGCCGCGTAGTCGTCGTGCTGGGCTTGCGGCCACAGGTCGTGCTCGCCCACGGCGATCAGCTTCGGGATGTCGATCGCGGCCACCTCGCCGGCGAAGTCCGGGGTGTCCATCATCAGGCCGACCACGTCGTCGATGCAGGCGCGCCCGGTGATGCCGAGCCGCTCGCGCACGAACGCGATGCGCCCCGGAGGCGTGCGGTTCAGGTTGTAGCGGATGCCCCACAGGATGAGTCCCGCCGCCCGGTGCGGCGACATGTCGGAGATCGGGCCGATGTGCTTCACCCCGCGGAACACCTGGCCGGTCGCCGGCGGTGCCGCCATCAGTGTGAGGCTGCGGAAGAGATCAGGGCGGGCGACCAGGGCGAGCTCGGTCACCAGGCCGGCGAAGCTGTAGCCGAGCACATGCGCCGGTCCGCCGTCTTCGAGGATGGCGACGAGGTCGTCGACGAAGAGGGCGTAGTCGTAGGACTCGCGCGGCGGATCGAGATGGTGCGGCCCCGCCGCCGCCGACTCGTAGTGCCCGGCGATGTCGTAGGCCTCGACACGGTAGCCCGCCGCGGCCAGCAGCGGGAACAGCAGGACGAAATCCTCCTTCGAACCCGCCACGCCGGGGACGAGCACGACGCGCGGCGCGCCGGGATCGCCCAGCCGCACGCGCGCCAGCCCGCCGCTGGGGGCAGGGAACACGTCGTGCTCGGTGCCGGCGGGGAACACGTGCCAGTCGAGGTCGGGGAGGGCCTGGTCGCGCGCGAGCGCGTCGTCGATCGTCGTCATCGCGACTGTGAGACTACCGCTCGGGAAGACCGTCCAGCTCCTCCTGACGCGGCGCGTAGTCGATATGGCCGCCGTCGGCGTCGAACGCCTGCACCGGCCGGCGGCTCGACCACGCCTCCCACCCGGGATCGCCCTCGACGACGAACGACACCCAGGCGCGGTGCATCGCGTCGGCGAGCGCCTGCGGACCGTCCGGGCCGCCGATGCCGATCGCATCCGGCTGCGCGAGGCGGTCGAAGACGAAGCCGAGCTCCATGACGTGCGCGGCGCCGAGCCGGTCGACGGGACTGCGCCACCGGAACTCGTACACCCAGGTCCCCGCATCCGCCCCCGATGCCCGGCTGTCGGCGAACCGCGTGATGGGTCCCCGCAGCAGCATGTCGGTGACCACCTCGCCGAGCACCTCGCCCGGCGAGGCGTCCGGACGACGCGCGCGATGCGCGCGCACGATCCGCGCAGGAACGTGTGCCGCGAGCCGCGCCGCAGCAACGGTCAGCCACGTCGCCTTGTCGACTGTGCCGGAGGGGACGAGCCAGAGCCGGTACTCCTCGCTCGTGGATCCGATGAGGACCGGGATGCCGCGACCCGCTCCCGCGAGCAGTGCGTCCAGCGGATTGCGCGGGACGGCCTCGCCGCCGATCGCGAGCGCGACCGTCGGACCGCCACCGAGAGGCGATCCTCCGGCGGCCACGGCGGTCTGCTGCGCCACGAGGTCGCCGGCCGACACCGCCGCGAACCCCTCACGCGTGGCGGCGACCTTCAGCCGCTTCGCGATCTCGCGCGTCATGCGCCTCGCCTTCTTCGGAGGCTGCGCCACCAGCGGCCCGGACTGCAGGATCGCCCGGTCGAACAGCTCCCCCGCGTGCGGCAGAGCGAGGAGCGCCGTCAGCGTGCTGGCCCCGGCGGAGTGCCCCATGACCGTGACCCGCCCGGGGTCGCCTCCGAACGCCCGGATCTCGCGGCGTACCCAACGCAACGCCGCCTGCTGATCGAGGACGCCGAGATTCTGCGGCACGTCGTCGAGCACCGCGAAACCCTCCTGGCCGAGACGGTACTGGATCGACACGTACACGATGCCGTGGCGGGCGAACCGCTCGCCGTCATAGGTCGGCAGCGCCGTCGTACCGCGGGTCAGCGCACCGCCGTGGACGAACACCAGCACCGGAAGCGCCGCTTCAGGTGAGCGGTCGGAGGGCGTCCAGACATTGACGGTCAGGATGTCGTCGCCCGGCACCTCGACGGTGGCCAGGTAGGTCGCGATCGCCGGCGCGTACGGGCGCTGCGGCGCCGTCGGACCGAAAGCGGAGGCATCCCGCTCCCCTGTCCATGCAGGTGGGGGCGCCGGAGGAGCGAAGCGGAGATCGCCGACCGGCGGAGCGGCGTACGGGATGCCGAGAAAACGTTCGATGCCGCCCTCGCGGCTTCCGCGGACGCTGCCCGCGCTCAGCGTCACCACCGGCGGAGCAGACGCCGGTGGGCGTGCGAGGGCGTCGGTCGCAGCATCCGTCATGTCGTCCCCTCTTGGCGGCACCGTCGCGCGCTCGTACTCACATTCGGCCAGCGTGGGACTCAGTGTCAAGCGAGGGCGCCGCCGGGTCGGCCCGGGCTAGTCTGGTCAGCGCCCCGGCGAGAGGTGACGATGACCGGCAGCAACGTTCCCCCCACCGCGGCCACCCCGGCGGCGTCCCCCGCCCGCCAGCGACGGCGCACGCCGTTCTGGGACAACGCGCGCTTCGCGTGCATCGTCCTGGTCGTGTTCGGCCACGCCGTGCAGCGCCTGACGTACGACTCCGACATCGCGCTGAGCCTCTACCTCGTCGTCTACGCCTTCCACATGCCGGCTTTCGCCGTGATCTCCGGGTACTTCTCCAAGTCGGACGCCCCGACGAGGACGCAGATGGCACGCGTCATCACCGACATCCTGCTGCCGTACATCGTGTTCGAAGGCCTGTGGACCCTCACGAAGTGGCTCGTCGAGGGGCAGGCCAACCCCAACCTCACCGAGCCCTCGTGGACGCTCTGGTTCCTGCTGGCGCTGGGCATCTTCCGCGTCGTCCTCCCCTACCTGGCGCTGCTGCGCTGGCCGCTGCTCTGGACGGTCGTGATCTCGATCGGCGCGGGCTACCTGCCCAACATCGACTCGACGTTCTCGCTGTCGCGCACTCTGGGGCTGCTGCCGTTCTTCACGCTCGGCTGGTGGTTGCGCGAGCACGACATCGTCGCCCGGCTGCGGCTGCTGGACCGTCGCCCGTGGTGGGTGGTCGCCGGCAGCGTCGGCCTGTTCGCCGTCGCCGCCTGGGCTGCGTGGTTCTTCGTCGACGACTGGCGCGCCATGAACCTGCGGGAGTGGCTCTTCTACGACGAGAACTACGCGTCCATCGGCGGCACCGAGTGGTGGGCCGGTGGCGTGCGCCTCGCCCTGATGATCGTGGCGGTCCTGCTGTCGGCGGCCTTCTTCGCGCTGCTGCCGCGGGACAGCCACTGGTGGACCCACTTCGGTCAGTACACGATGTACGTCTACCTGCTGCACTCGTTCGTGCTGTACCCGTTCCGGGAGAACGGCCTGCTGCGCAACGCCGAGCCCACCTGGCTCTGGCTGCCCCTGGTCATCGTCGGCTCGGTGCTCATCGCACTGGGGCTGGCGACGCGCCCGGTGCGGCGGCTCTTCCGCCCGCTCATCGAGCCGCGCCCGCGGTGGCTCTTCGCGGACCCCGCTCTCACGCGGCGCGAAGGGCGGCGTAGCGACCCGACCGGGTCCCGTCGGCCACGCGAGCAGCCGCGGGCGCCGCGGCCCGACCCGCGCCAGAACGGCTGACGCGGCAGCCGGAGGCTCAGGCGAAGAGCGCGGCTCCGACGAAGGATCCGGGCGAGGCACCCGCCGGAACGGCCCACAGTCCAGAGCCGACATGGCGGACGTACTCGTTCATCGTGTCGGTCGACAGCGACCGCTGCAGCCGCACGAACTGCTCGGGCGAGCGCTGATACGACAGGAAGAAGAGTCCCGCATCGAGGCGGCCGAGCTCGTTGTTGCCGTCGACGAAGTTGTAGCCGCGTCGCAGGATCCGGGTGCCGTCGTTGACGTCGGGGTGAGCGAGCCGAACGTGACTGGTCGTCGCGATCGCCGGCTGGCCGTCCCCACCCGTGGCGTCGAGGTCGGGCTCGGTGAACTCGTCGCCGCCTGACAGCGGCGCCCCCTCGCCCTTGGTGCGGCCGATGATCGACTCCTGCTCCGAGAGGCGCACGCGGTCCCAGGTCTCGATGAGCATCGCGATCTTCCGGGCGACGAGGTACGAACCGCCCGCCATCCAGGCGGGCTCGTCCCCGGCCCCGGCCCACACGTGGCTGCTGAGCGCCTCGTCGTCGGTCGCGAGGATGTTCGCGGTGCCGTCCTTGAAACCGAAGAGGTTGCGCGGCGTGGCCTGCGCCGCCGTGGTGCGGGACGTGCGCCCGAAGCCGAGCTGCGACCACCGCAGGCGGGCGCGCCCGAAGGCGATGCGGCTGAGATTGCGGATCGCGTGCACGGCGACCTGCGGATCGTCGGCGCAGGCCTGGATGCACAGGTCGCCGCCGGAGAGCGCGGGGTCGAGGTCGTCGCCGAGGAAGGCCGGCAGCTGCTCGAGCTGGGCCGGGCGTCGCGCCGCGAGGCCGTAACGATCGCCCTCGTCGTTCTCGAACAGCGTCGGGCCGAAGCCGAAGGTGATCGTGAGGCCGCTCGCCGGGAGTCCCAGCGCCTCGCCGGTGTCGTCCGGCGGCGCCTCGGGCGATCCGCCCACCGCCCCCGTCGCGCTGACGTCGAGCCCTTGCGTCATGCGGGCCGCGGCATACGACCAGTCCTGGAGCAGCGCCACCAGGTCGTCGCGGTCGGTGCGCGCCATCATGTCGAACGAGGCGAAGTGCAGATGATCCTGCACCGGCGTCGTGATGCCGGCCTGATGGGCGCCGTAGTAGTCGTAGACGGATGCCGCGGAATCCTGTTCCCGCGCGCGCCCGACCGCGACGCCGGTGCAGGATCATCT
>NZ_JBJDRK010000013.1:0-85448 GCF_044987405.1 Microbacterium sp. ZW T2_14
CGCCGGACCCGGCGATCGCCGATCCGGAGCCCGCGGCAGCGTCCGCGCCCGGTCCGGAGAACCCCGCGCCGTCGACGCCGGCGGTGCCGGCAGCTGCCGGTCCGGAGGCCGTCGGCGAGCCGCCGGTGCGCGGCCCGTGGTCCTCGCGCGTCGCGTCCGACGGTCCCGTCGCGCCCGTCGGTCCCCCCGTCGCGGGCCTCATCGACTCGAGCGCCGTCGCGTCGGTGGTCGACGCCGAGACGCTCCTGCCGCTCGACTCGGCACTCTCGCCGCACGCCGCCGGTGCTGCCGGCGCAGGGACCGCCACCGGTGCGCCCGATTCGGCGGGCGCGCGTGGCGAGGAGGAGTTCGCCTCGACGACGGGATACGACCACCTGTGGGGCGCCACGGTCATCCGCTCCGTCGAAGACGCGGCCGTCCGCCCCGAGGGTGAGGACGACGGGGAGGCTCCCGCTCCCTCCGACGGTGCGGCGCCCGCCGGCGATCACGACGGCGCGACGATCTCCCTCGCTCAGGCACGCGCGCTGCGGGATGCCGCGAACGGGGGCGCGGGCGCCGCAGGAAGCGCCGAGCTGCCGGCCGAGGGCATCGCATCGCCGCTCGCACCGCCGCGCCCGCCGGCGCCCGGCCGCATCCGCGTGTCGACGGGGCAGGTGCTGCCGCTCGACCGCACGGTGGTCATCGGTCGCCGACCCCGGTCGACCCGCGTCAGCGGTACGGACCTGCCGCACCTCGTGGCCGTCGACAGTCCCGAACAGGACATCTCGCGCAGTCACGTCGAGCTGCGGGTCGAGGGCGAGAGCATCGTCGCCACCGATCTGCGCACCACGAACGGCACGACGCTGCTTCGTTCGGGCGCCGACCCGGTGCGGCTGCATCCCGGTGAGGGCACGATCGTCGTCCCGGGTGACGTGCTCGACCTCGGTGACGGCATCACCGTCGCGATCGAGGCCCTGACGTGAGCGCGAAGCGCGCGCCCATGGCGCCGCCGGATCTCGCCGGCTTCACCTACATCGATCTGCTCGGCTCCGGCGGCTTCGCCGACGTGTACCTCTACGAGCAGCAGCTGCCCAAGAGGCGTGTGGCGGTCAAGGTGCTCCTCACCGACCGCATCTCGAGCGGGTCGGTCGAGGAGTTCACCGCCGAGGCCAACGTGATGGCCATGCTGTCGACGCACCCGGCGATCGTCACGATCTATCAGGCGGGCGTCGCGAACGACGGCCGGCCGTACCTCGTGATGGAGTACTGCCCGCGGCCCAACCTGCAGGTGCGCTACCGCCGCGAGCCGTTCTCGATCGCCGAGTCGCTGCGGGTCGGCGTGCAGGTCGCCGCCGCCGTCGAGACGGCGCACCGCGCGGGCGTGCTGCATCGCGACATCAAGCCGGCCAACATCCTGGTCACCGAGTACAACCGTCCGGCGCTCACCGACTTCGGCATCGCGTCCACCACGAACGCCGCCGCCGAGTCGGCAGGCCTGTCGATCCCGTGGTCACCGCCCGAGTCGTTCGCCGACGTCCCCCGCAGCGACCCGCGCTCCGATGTCTACGCGCTGGGGGCGACGGTCTACACGCTGCTCGCGGGGCACTCCCCGTTCGAGCTGCCGGGCCAGCGCAACGGCGCGGCCGAGCTCATCCACCGCATCGAGACGCTGCCGCTGCCGACCCTCGGTCGGGCCGACGTGCCCGCCTCCCTCCAGCGCGCGCTCGAGCGGGCGATGGCGAAGGCGCCCGCCGACCGCTACGAGAGTGCGCTCGCGTTCGCGCGCGCGCTGCAGACGGTCCAGATCGAGCTGTCGCACTCGGTGACCCCGATCGACATCCTCGACGATCAGATCCCCGAAGACATCGAGGAGGACGAGGACGACGGCCTCACGCGCGTGCGCGGCGTCGTCAGCATCAACCCCGAGACGACGCCCGCCGCCGGCATGACGCGACCGTCGGCCAAGACGGCGCCGAGCGCCGCCTACGCACCCCGCTTCGAGCCGGTCGAGACCGAGACCGTCGCACGGCCGTCGCCGGCCGCCCCGGTGTCGGCGTACGAGCAGACGATGCGGCGTGATCACGTCGGTCTGCCCGTGTCGCTCGACGAGACGATCGTGCGGGCTCCCGCGCCGGCATTCGCGGAGCCGGAAGCGCAGACGGTCCCCGGGTCCTCGGGAGCCGCGGACCCCGCCGGGCCCCCGCGCCGTCGCCGCACCGGACTGTGGATCGGGCTGGGCGCCGCGGCATTCGTCATCGTCGCGGTCATCGTGGGGGTATCACTGCCGGGGATCCTGTCGGGCACGACGGGTCAGCAGCCCGAGCCGTCGACGTCATCGAAGCCGCAGGACCCCATTTCCGCGGTCGTGGCCCCGGTGACGGACGTCGTCGGAACTCCGGCCGAGGGTGGCGTGAAGTTCACGTGGACGAACCCCGACCCGCAGGACGGCGACTTCTACATCGTCGAGACCGTGACGCTCGCCGGCAGCGTGCCCGAACCGGAGCCGATCGACACCGCTGAGGTCGTCGTGCCCGCGGCGGAGTCGGGAGCCACCTGCATCGACGTCACGCTGGTGCGGGCGAACGGCACCTCGCAGCAGAATCCCGACAAGACCCGCGGGTGCACCCCGTGACCGCCGCCGCAGCCGACGCGCTCACGGTCGAGTTCGCCGGCGAGGAGTTCTCGGTCGCGCCCGAGACGGTGTTCACAGTGGGTCGCGAGGGCGACCTCGCGATCGACGACAACCTGTTCCTGCACCGCACCTTCCTCACGATCCAGCACGTCGAGGGCATGTGGCTCCTCTCGAACGTCGGGTCGCGGCTCTCGGCGACGGTCACCGACTCGGGCGGTCGCGTGCAGGCCTGGCTCGCACCCGGCGCACGACTGCCGCTGGTCTTCGCCTCGACCTCCGTCATCTTCAGCGCGGGTCCGACCACCTACGAGCTCACGATCCACGCGGCCGAGCCGACGTTCCACGACACGCAGCGGCCCGCCGACGACGACGGACTCTCCACGATCGGCGAGGTGCCGCTCACGCACAGCCAGCGCGTGATGATCCTTGCGCTCGCCGAGCCGGTGCTGCGCCGCGAGGGAACGGGCATGAGCGAGCTGCCGACGTCGGCGCAGGCCGCCGAGCGCCTCGGCTGGACCCTCACCCGCTTCAACCGCAAACTCGACAACGTCTGCGACAAGCTCGACCGCATCGGGGTGCCCGGCATGCGCGGCGGTGTGCGCTCCTACGCCACCAACCGGCGTGTGCGCCTCGTCGAGCACGCGCTGGCGGCCCGCCTGGTGACCCGCGACGACCTTCCCCTCCTCGATGCGGAGCACGACAGCGTGCTCAACGGGGATGACGGTCAGCGGGAGGATGACGCGTGAAGCTCAAGTTCACGCTCCACCGGCCTGGAACGCCGGTGGATCTCGAGGTCACGGCCGACGGCACGTCGACCGTCGGTGATCTGGCACGCACGCTCGTGCTCGCAGACCCCGCGAACGAGATCGCCGATCCGGGCGCCGTGACGCTCGCAGCGGCGGGAGCGGCCGGGCCGCGCATCGTCGATCCGGAACGGGCGGTCGCCGAGTCCGGCATCCGTTCCGGGCAGACCGTGCAGATCGTCGCGGCGCCCGCCTACGTCGGCGACGACGCGCCCGCGGCCGTGCTGCGCATCCTCAACGGGCCTCGTGCGGGCAGCGAGCTGCCGCTGCGGGCCGGCTCGAACGTCGTCGGCCGCGACCGGGGCGCCGACATCGTCATCGACGACGCGCTGGTGTCGAAGCGCCACGCCCGCATCAACGTCGACGCCGGCATCGAGATCATCGACCTCGGCTCGGCGAACGGCCTGGTGATGGGCGGCGAGCAGATCGCGCGGACCGGTCTCGGGCCCGACGACGTCGTGCTGCTGGGGTCGACCGAGGTCTCGGTGATTCCGCTCACACGGCCGGGCACCGTGCACGCCGCGACCTCCACGGTGGAGATCGTGCGCTCACCGCGGGTGGTGCCGCGCTACGAGAAGCCCGACTTCGCGGCGCCGAAGCCGCCTCGGGCGATCGCCGCCCAGCGGATCCCTGTCATCGCGCTGATCGCACCCCTGTTCATGGGCGCGATCCTCTACGTGTTCACACAGTCCATCCTGTCGGTCGTCTTCATCGCACTGAGCCCGCTCATCATGATCGCCGCCTGGGTCGACAACAAGCTCGCCGCGAAGGCCGAGCACAAGAAGGCCGTCGCACGGTTCGAGGGCGCGATGGAGCAGTTCGACACGCTGATGCAGCGCGAGCAGGTCGAGGAGCGCGCCGTGCGCTGCGCCGAGGTGCCCGCGCTCGCCGAGGCGCTGTCGGCCCTGTCGTCGTGGGGCGACCTCACCTGGACGCACCGGCCCGAGCATCCCACCTTCCTCACCGCGCGGCTCGGCACCGGCACCCTCCCGTCCCGCGCCCGTGTCGAGATCGGCGCCACCGACGACACCGAGCCCGAGTTCCTCGAGCGCGTGCACGACGTGCGCGAGCGCTTCGCCACGATCGACGACGTGCCCGTGGTCGCCGACCTCCGCGAGGCCGGCAATGTCGGCATCGCGGGCTCACGCGGACAGGCGGATGCCGCGGCCCGCGCCTTCGCGATGCAGCTGGTCGCGACCCACTCGCCGGCCGAGCTCGTCGTCACCGCGTTCACTTCGCCGGCGACCCGGCCGGCCTGGTCGTGGCTCGAGTGGCTGCCGCACACCAGCTCGCCCCACACGCCGCTCGATGGCGCGCATCTCGCGGCGAACCCCGGCACCGCGGCATCCCTCCTCTCCCGTCTGGAGGGCCTCGTCGAGGCCCGCACCGGCGAGAAGGACGCGCACCCGCCCCGCGGCCCCATCGAGTCCGGCACGGCGCCGGAGGCCGCCCCGTCGCGGATCCCCGCGGTGCTCGTCATCGTCGAGGACGACGCCACGGTCGACCGCGCGCGCCTGACCCGCCTCGCCGAGCGCGGGCCGGACGTCGCCGTCCACATCCTGTGGGTGGCGCCGTCGCCGCTCGCGCTGCCGGCCGCGTGCCGCACGTTCCTCGTGGTCGACGGCGTCGCCGAGGGCACGGCGGCGGGGATCGTCCGCCGCGGCCTGTCGTCGACGCCGGTGCGGGTCGAGCTCCTCGACGACGGCTCGGCCACCGCGTGGGCGCGCGTGCTGTCGCCGACGGTGGACGCCGGAACCCCCATCGACGACGAGTCCGACCTTCCCCGTTCGGTGTCGCTCATCGACCTGGCCGCGGCCGACATCGGCGGCGATGCCACCGTGATCGCCGAGCGCTGGCGCGAGAGCGACTCGATCACGCCCCGCGACGGCCGTGCGCCGCAGCGCCGCAAGAAGGAGGGCAACCTCCGCGCGCTCGTCGGTCACGGCGGAGCGGGCGCCTTCCACCTCGATCTGCGCACGCAGGGTCCGCATGCGCTCGTCGGCGGCACGACGGGCGCGGGCAAGTCCGAGTTCCTGCAGTCGTGGGTGCTCGGCATGGCGGCCGCGCACAGTCCCGACCGCGTGACGTTCCTCTTCGTCGACTACAAGGGCGGCTCGGCCTTCGCCGACTGCGTCGACCTGCCGCACACCGTGGGGCTCGTCACCGACCTCTCGCCCCACCTCGTGCGCCGCGCGCTGACGTCGCTGCGGGCCGAGCTGCGGTACCGCGAGCACCTGCTGAACCGCAAGAAGGCCAAGGACCTCGTCTCACTCGAGCGCACCGGCGACCCCGAGACGCCCCCGAGCCTGATCATCGTCGTGGACGAGTTCGCGGCGCTCGTGAGCGAGGTGCCGGAGTTCGTCGACGGCGTCGTGGATGTCGCGCAGCGCGGCCGCTCGCTCGGCCTGCATCTCATCCTCGCGACGCAGCGCCCCGCGGGCGTCATCAAAGACAACCTGCGCGCCAACACGAACCTCCGCGTCGCACTGCGCATGGCCGACACCGAGGACTCGTCCGACATCCTGGGCACGCCGATGGCCGCCCACTTCGACCCCTCCATCCCCGGACGCGGTGCCGCCAAGACCGGGCCGGGCCGCATCGCGTCCTTCCAGACGGGCTACGTCGGCGGCTGGACGACCGGCGAGAAGCCGCGCGCGCAGATCGACATCCACGAGCTCGACTTCGGGGTGGGCGCGCGCTGGGAGCCGCCCGTCGAGGAGGTCAGGGCGGCCGACGATCCCGGGCCCACCGACATCGCCCGGATCGTGCGCACCGTGCGGTCCGCGGCATCCGCTCTCGCCATTCCCGCACCCCGGCGGCCGTGGCTCGACGAGCTCGCCACGGCGTACGACCTCGCCCGTCTGCCGAGCCCTCGCACCGACGAGCGCATGCTGCTGGGCGTCCTCGACGACCCGCAGACGCAGTCGCAGCCGACGACGTCGTACGAGCCCGACCGCGACGGCAACGTCGCGATCTTCGGCACCGGCGGCTCGGGCAAGAGCACCGCGCTGCGCACGATCGCCGTCTCGGCGGCCATCACCCCGCGTGGGGGCCCGGTGCACGTGTACGGCCTCGACTTCGGTGCCGGCGGCCTCCGCATGCTCGAGGGGCTGCCGCACGTCGGCGCGGTCGTGGACGGCGACGACGACGAGCGCGTCACCCGTCTGCTGCGGATGCTGCGCGACATCGTCGACGAGCGCTCCACGCGATACGGCGACCTGCGTGCCGGCACCATCGGCGAATACCGGCGCCTGGCCGGCCGCCCCGACGAGCCGCGCATCGTCGTGCTCATCGACGGCCTGGGCGCCTTCCGCGAGCGCTACGAGTTCGCCTCGGGCAGCTCCGGCTGGTTCGCGGTGTTCGCCCAGATCGCGGTGGACGGCCGACAGGTCGGCGTGCACTTCGTGATGACCGGCGATCGACCCAACTCGATTCCGACCTCCATCTCGTCGACGGTGCAGAAGCGGTTCATCCTGCGCCTGGCGACCGAGGACGACTATCTGCTGCTCGGGGCGCCGAAGGACGTGCTGGATGCCTCGTCCCCGCCCGGTCGCGGCATCATCGAGGGCGACGAGCTGCAGTTCGCCGTGCTCGGCGGCAGCTCCAACATGGCGGTGCAGGCGCGCGAACTCGAGCGTCTCGCCGATGCCATGCGCCGCCAGGGCGTCGCCCAGGCGCCCCCCGTCGGCAGACTGCCCGAGCGGGTCGACCTCGCGCAGCTGCCCCCGCGGACACCCCGCGGCGATCTCGTCATCGGCCTCGCCGACGAAGACCTCGGCCCCGCCGGCATCGTGGCGAGCGGCGCCTTCCTGCTCGCCGGTCCGCCCGGCAGCGGGCGCACGACCGCGCTGGAGACCATCGGCCGGGCGCTCGTGCGCGCCGACCCGCAGCGACCGATCGTGCACTTCTCGGCGCGCCGCACCGGGCTGCGGCTGGCATCCCAGCCGGGCTATGCCGCCCACGACCCGTCGGCGGTCGCGGCACTCGCGCTCACGCTCGCCGATGCGATCGAGTCGGGCGGGCTCGTGAACCCCGCAATCCTGGTCGAGCACCTGACCGAGTTCAGCGGGGGCGAGGCGGAGTCGCCCCTGGACCGGCTCATCCGCGCCGCCGTCCGTGCCGAGGCGTTCGTCGTGGGCGAGGCGGAGTCCTCGACGTGGGGTCAGGCGTGGCAGCTGGGCCAGCCGTTCAAGGCCGCCCGTCAGGGCCTGCTGCTCGCGCCGAGCGACGTCGACGGCGACGCGCTGTTCGGGCTGTCGCTCGGGCGGGTCAAGCGCGCAGACTTCCCGCCGGGCCGCGGCTTCACCATCCATCAGGGGCGCGCACGGCGCCTGCAGGTGGCCGTCGCGGACGCACCGTCGTGACGCGGACGACGCATGGGGATATGTCCCCATCGACGGTGCGTCCCGGACGCCGATAGCGTCAGGGACATGAGAGGCGCAGACCTCTCGGATCTTCACGACCGGGTCTCCCCGAGGACTCGGGTGCCCGAACCGCAACCACTCGCCCGACAGACGGGCACTCAACGAAGGAGAACACCATGGCCGTTTGGGGTCTTGACGTCCAGCAGGTCCGCGAGCTCTCGCAGCAGCTCAACAGCAAGGCGAGCGAGATCCAGTCGATCCTCTCGCAGCTGACCTCCAAGCTCGGCTCGACGCAGTGGACCGGCCCGGACGCCGATCAGTTCCGCAACGACTGGTCGGGCGAGCACACGGCTTCGCTGAAGAAGGTCATCGCCGCTCTGCAGGACGCCGGCCAGAAGGCTTCGGCGAACGCGTCGGCTCAGGAGAGCACCTCCCAGTCGCTCTGATCCTCATGCTGCGGGGGCGGTCCTCCGGGACCGTCCCCGTCGCTATAGCCAGCCTCTGATGTCCGCATCACGGGTCCTTGAGCTGTTTGCGTCACTGGTCCCTGAGCTTGTCGAAGGGCCGCCGGAAGGTTCGACATGGGTGTGTACGGGGCGGACGTCACGCAACTGCGTGGCGCGGCATCCGATTTCGAGCGCGCTGCGCAGTCGCTCGAGTCGATCACGACGCTGCTGGGCGGCGAGCTCGCGCGGGCGCCCTGGCAGGGATCGGATGCCGTCACCTTCAGGTCGGAGTGGGACACCGATCACTCCCGGCGGCTGACGGATGCCGCATCCCGCCTCCGCGACGCCGCACGGGCGCTGCGCACGAACGCGGACGATCAGGAGGCCACCAGCTCGGTGAACGGCGGCGGAGCTGGCCCGGGCAGTCCCGTCGGCCCGGGCGGCCTTCCGTCTCCGCCTGGCGGGAAGGGCGGAACGCCGCCCGCCGGCGGGGACGACCCCGCCACGGAGGAGGACTCGCCGAACTTCGCCGGCTGGGAGAACGGCGTCAGCGAGACGGGCGAGGGCGACGCGACGTGGCGCTGGGGACTCAACGCCCGTGGCGAGGCCGAGTCCGACGTGCTGGGGGGCACCGCGAAGGCCGAGGGCGAGGTCGGCGCCGGTGTGAAGGCCCACGCGTCGAGCGACTACGGCTTCGGCGAGTCCGAGGAATCGCAGCGCAATGACGCGAACGACCGCAGCAGGCATCTCGGCGATGACGTCACGCAGAACAACGTCGGCATGGGCGTAGGCGGGGAGGCCTCCGTCAAAGCCGGCGCGTATGCGGAGGGATCGGCCGAGTGGGGCAACGACCTCGGCCACGCGGGCGTCGAGGGCGAGGCGCTGGCCGGCGCCCGTGCCGACATCGGCGGCGGACTCACGCTGGGGCCCGACGGGGCACAGGCCGGCGTGAGTGCGGGGGCGTTCGCCGGTGCGGAGGCCAAGGGGTCCGTCGACGCCGAGGCGCTCGGGGTCGGCGGCCAACTCGAAGCGGGCGTGCGGGCCGGCATCGGGGCGGATGCGGCTGTCAACGCGGAGTTCTCGACCGACAAGGTCGACCTCGAACTCGAACTCGGTCTCGCGCTCGGTGTGGGATTCTCGATCAAGCCGTCCATCTCCTTCAGCCCGAAGGACATGGCGGACGGCATCATGAGCTTGTTCTAGCGGTTCGCCACCCTGACCGCGACTGACCCTGAATTCCGGAGAGGACCTCATGTCCCAGGCATCCTTCCCCAGTGACGCCTTCCCCGCCTTCCCGGCGGTCACGCTCGAGGCGCCGGACGGCTGGGAGCCGCGGGCGTTCGCGGGCACCGTGCTCGCGCTGATCGATGACCGCGGACCCGACGCGTTCTCGCCGAACGTCGTCGTCGGGGTGACGCGTACTGTCGCCGGGCACACGCTCGATGAGGCGTCCGCGGCGGTCGAGGAGTACGTGAGCCGGCTGCCCGAGGTGGCACCGGTCGATTCGGCGCGCGTCGATCTCGGAGACCGCGCGTGGGCGGTGTCGGAGTTCGCGTACACGACGGACAGCGTCGGGACCGTGGTGCAGGTCGTCGCGGTCACCGTCGTCGACCACGGCCCGGTGACCGATGTGGTGCGCGTGACGGGGACCGCCACGCCGGCCGACTACGAGACCTCGCTGCCGGCCATCCGCCAGATCGTCGCCGACGCCCGCGTCGGCTGAGGGCCCCGCGCGGGCTCAGCGCCCTGCGTCGGCGGAGTGCCTGCGTCGGCTGGGCGCCCTGCGCCCGTGCGCGGTCGCCGGCTCAGCGCCCGGCGTCGTAGAGGTGGCGTCCGCCGTGGCTGACGACCTTCACGACGACGCCGCGGCGATGCAGCTCGGCGACGGTGCGGGTCTCTTCGTCGATGTCGCGCCCGAGGGCGTGCACGTTCGCCACGACGAGCACGTCGCCGCGCTTCAGGGTGCCGAAGAGGCGCACGAGGCGCTCCTCCCACGACTCCAGCGTCTCGGGGGCGGGATGCCGGAAGCCGTCGATCGGCACGCCGAAGCGCGTCAGATCGTTCCGCTGCTCGACCACCGAGGGCATGTCGTCGCGAGAGATCACGAGCCCGACCAGGCGTGAGCCGGCAGGCTGCGCCTGCCACCAGTCGCGGTTCTGCTGCAGCTCGGTGAAGCACTTCGGGCATTCCGCCGCGGGGTGCGGCAGCTGCAAGGGCGACGTCTCGGCCATCGCCGCACCCGACGCGGCGGTGTCCGGGTGGGCACCGCTCGCGGGTGCAGTGTGCGTGTGCGCGGCGTGCGCAGACGCGGCATCCGGCGTCTTCGTCGTCTCGCTCATGTGAGGCCCCCTCGCTCGGCACTCATTGTCTCACCCGGCGCCGACGCGCGCCGCCGCCGACGGCGTCAGTCCTCGTCGTCGAGGCGCAGCTCGAGGCTCAGCTGATCGGCGTCGAGCTCGGCGAGCGCGTGCCGCAGGGCCGGCGTGCTGTAGCCGCCGCCCGACGACAGCTCGTTCAGCCGCCCGCGCATCGCGTCGATCATCGCCAGCCGCAGCTCGAGCAGATCGCGCGTCGGGAGGGTGTCGGCGTCGTCGGGAGGATCGACCATGCGGCTGCCGACGACGGCGACCAGGTCGTCCGGGAACGCCGAGCCGTCGCGGCGGCGCAGCGCCGGGCCGGTCAGGGCGGCGACCGCGGCATCACGCAGGTCGCCGTCGAGCGCCGACTGCTCGGCCCGGTCGAGACTCTCGTCACCCGGCCGCTCCAGCCGCAGCAGCCGGACGACCCACGGCAGCGTGAACCCCTGCAGCATGAGGCTGCCCGCGGCGACGACGAAGGCGATGAAGACGAGCAGTGCGCGGTCGCTGGTGTCGTCTCTCGGCAGCGTCTGCGCGGCGGCGAGCGTCACCACACCACGCATGCCCGCCCACACGATGATCACGCCGTGCTTCCACCCGAGCGGCGACGCCTGGTAATAGTCGAGATCGTTGAGCGCCCGCGAGACCCGCGCCCGCATGGCCGAGAGGCGTCGCTGCGCACGCGGAGTGTCGAGGTTCTCGACATCGCCGGCGACGCTTCGGCGCTTGCGCCGGCGGCCGCGCGACGCGCGACGCTCGGCGTGACCGTCGCCGGCGGCGCTCGGGGTGGCCATGGGGGCGGTCTGCCCCGTCGAGACGGCAGCCGAGTCAGCGCCGGCCTCGCCCGTCGCGATCTGGTCGATACGCGCCGACATCGCCTCGAGGCGGCTGCGCTGACGGCCGCGGGCGCGCCGGCTCTGCAGCCAGACGAGAAGCGACACGTACGCCGCCCGCACCGCCACCAGGATCCCCAGCGCGCCCGCGGCGACGGCCAGGCCGGTGCCGAGGCCGTTGTGGTTCTCGATGTTCTGCGTGACGATGTCGTTCAGCTCGAGCCCCATCACGAGGAAGACGGCGCCCTCGAGCATGAGTTCGATCGTCCGCCAGTTGTGCTCGTCCGAGCGGCGCTGCTCGGGCGAGAACCACCGCGCCGCACCCTGGCCCGTCACGATGCCCGCGACGACGGCGGCGACGAGACCCGAGCCGCCCAGCTCCTCGGTCGGGATGTACGCGATGAAGGGCACCACGAACCCGATCGCCGTGTTGGCGGCGGAGTTCTTGATGAGCGCCCGCAGGCGGAGGTTGAGCACGCCGACGACGGCGCCGACCACGACGGCGACGAGGACGCCCCATGCGAAGGCCGGGATGAATCCCACTCCGACATCCGCATCGCCCTCGACCGATGTGGCGAGGGCGACCGAGGCGATCATCGTGCGCAGCAGCACGAGCGCGGTCGCGTCGTTGAGCAGGCTCTCGCCTTCGAGCATCGTCACCACGCGGCGAGAGACGCCCAGGCGCTTCACGATGGAGGTGGCCACGGCATCCGTGGGACTGAGGATCGCGCCGAGTGCGACGGCGATGGCCGGATGGATGCCGGGGATCACGGCGACGAAGAACAGCCCGAGCACGATCGAGCTGATGATGACGAGGAGGAACGACAACCCGGCGATGGGCCCGAAGTCGCGGCGGAACTCGATCGCCGGCAGCGCCACGGCGGCCGAGTACAGCAGCGGGGGGAGGACGCCCACCAGGATCCAGTCGGGGCTGATCTCACCGATCTCGACGAATGGCAGGAGGCTCACCGCACCCCCGATGAGCAGCAGGATGAGCGGCCCCGCGATGCCGACCTTCGGTGCGACCGCCGCCGCGAGTGCGATCACAATGACCGCGACGATGACGACGATCAGCACTTCCACGACTCAGAGCCTATTGCGCGGCTCCTCGGCGCCCGGCGGACGCCTCGAGCGCGTTTCGTCTCGGTCGCTGGCGCTCCCTCGCTCAACGACCGGCCCTTGGTCGCCCCCGGTCGCTGAGCGAGCGAACCGTGCGCCCCTGGGTTCCCGGTCGCTGAGCGAGCGCCAGCGAGGCGAAGCGTTTCCCCAAGGTCTCTCGGTCGCTGAGCGAGCGCCAGCGAGACGAAGCGTCTGTCCAAGGTCTCCCGGTCGCTGAGCGAGCGCCAGCGAGACGAAGCGCGTGCCCAAGGTCTCCTGGTCGCTGAGCGAGCGCCAGCGAGACGAAGCGTGTACCCAAGGTCTCCCGGTCGCTGAGCGAGCGCCAGCGAGACGAAGCGCGCCGAGACTCAGACCGCTCCGAGCTCGCGCACCGCGTCGCGCTCCGCGACGAGCTCCTCGACGGATGCCTCGAGCCGGCCGCGTGCGCGGTCGTCGAGGGTGAGCCCCTCGATGACGCGGTACCCCGCTCCATCGCCGCGCGAGGTCACCGGGAAGGAGCACACCAGCCCTTCCGGCACGCCGTATTCGCCGCGAGACAGCACAGCGGCAGAGGTCATGCCCCGATGGGAGCCCAGCTGCTCGTCGCGTACGTGGTCGATCGCCGCGTTCGCCGCCGAGGCCACCGACGACGAACCGCGCACCTCGATGATCTCCGCGCCGCGCTTCGCGACCCGGGGAATGAACACGTTGTCGAGCCACGCCGTCGCCGCGCCGCGGCCCCCCAGGCGGTCCGCCAGCGCCTCGAGCACCGGCATCCCGTCTGCGAGGATCGCGTGCGAGACGTCGGGGAACTGGGTGGCCGAGTGGTTGCCCCAGATCGTGACATCGGCGATGTCGCCGGGACTGACGTCCAGCACGTCGGCGAGCTGGCCGACGGCCCGGTTGTGGTCGAGGCGCGTGAGGGCGCTGAAGCGGTCGGCGGGCACGTCGGGAGCAGCGGATGCCGCGGCGATGAGTGCGTTCGTATTGGCGGGGTTGCCCACCACGGTGACGCGGACGTCCTCGTCGGCGACGGCCCCGATCGCCTTGCCCTGGGGCCCGAAGATGCCGGCGTTCGCCGCGAGCAGGTCGCCGCGCTCCATGCCCGCCGTGCGCGGCCGCGCACCGACCAGGAGCGCGACGCGCGCGCCGTTGAAGGCGGTCAGGGCGTCGTCGGTCACGTCGACATCGACCAGCAGCGGGAACGCGCAGTCCTGCAGCTCGAGTGCGGCACCCTCGGCTGCGCGCATGCCCTGCGGGATCTCCAGCAGCCGCAGCCGAACCGGACGGTCGGGGCCCAGCATGTCGCCGGCGGCGATGCGGAACATCAGCGCATAGCCGATCTGGCCGCCGCCGCCGGTGATGGTCACAGTCGTCGGTTCGCTCGCCATGCCACGAGCCTAAGCCCGCGGCATTCTAGCAATCCGATCGAATCGGTGGCGTTCCTGTGTGCGATCAGGCGATCGGGGTACCGTGACAGGCATGACGTTCAATGAGAACGCCAACGTCGGGGGGAACACGGCGCGGCGTCGAGGGCGGGGCGTGGCGGTGGCGGGCGGTGGTATCGCCGGCATCGGCGCGATCGCCGTGCTCCTGTTCCAGCTGTTCACCGGACAGGATCTGTCCAGCATCATCCCCACCACACCGCAGACCGGGACGGGCGAGGAGTCCGAGATCGCGCAGTGCGAGACGGGCGCCGATGCGAACCGCAACGACGACTGCCGGCTCGCCGCCGGCAGCGTGGTGCTCGACGAGTTCTGGACGACGCAGATGCAGGGATACCGCGCGCCTCAGCTCGTGATCGTCGACGGGCAGACGCCGACGGCGTGCGGCACGGCATCCAATCAGACCGGCCCGTTCTATTGCCCGCCCGAAGAGACCGTCTACATCGACCCGACATTCTTCGGCCTGCTGCGCCAGCAGTTCGACGCGTCGGCGGGCGATCTCGCTCAGCTCTACGTGCTCGCGCACGAGTACGGCCACCACGTGCAGAACCTCGCCGGCATCATGGAGCAGCACCCGAACAACGGCACCGGCCCCGAGAGCAACGGCGTGCGCACCGAGCTGCAGGCCGACTGCTTCGCCGGCGCATGGGTGCGCGACATGACCGAGCAGGTCGACGAGAACGGCGTGCCGTATCTGAAGGAGCCCACGCCGCAGCAGATCGCCGATGCGATCAATGCGGCCGGCGCCGTCGGCGACGACCACATCCAGGAGGAATCCGGGGGCTTCGTGAACCCCGAATCCTGGACGCACGGCTCCAGCGAACAGCGGCAGGGCTGGTTCGATGCGGGCTATCAGGGCGGCGTCCCCGCCTGCGACACGTTCGCCGTTCCGGGGGGAAGCCTGTGAACGAGCACCTGGAAGCCATCCTCTACCCGCCTCTCGAGCCGTACGACACCGGCATGCTCATCGCCGGCGAGGGGCACCGCATCGCGTACGAGCAGAGCGGCAACCCCGAGGGCAAGCCGGTGGTCTTCCTGCACGGCGGCCCCGGCGCCGGCACGTCGCCGTGGCACCGCCGCTTCTTCGACCCCGAGCGGTATCGCATCATCCTGCTCGACCAGCGCGGATGCGGCCGCTCGACCCCGCATGCGAGCGACCCGCACGCCGACCTCCGCCACAACACCACATGGCACCTCGTCGCCGACATCGAGCTGCTCCGCAAGAACCTCGGCATCGAGCGCTGGCAGGTGTTCGGCGGATCGTGGGGCAGTGCCCTGGCCCTCGCCTACGCCGAAGCGCACCCGCAGGCGGTGACCGAGATCGTGCTGCGCGGCGTCTTCACGCTGCGCCGCCACGAGCTGGAGTGGTTCTACGAGGGTGGTGCGGCATCCGTCGTCCCGGATCTGTGGGAAGAGTTCATCGCGCCCATCCCGATCCTCGAACGCTCGCAGCTCATGCAGGCGTACCACCGTCGCCTCGCCGACCCCGACCCGGCCGTGCACGTGCCGGCAGCCGTCGCGTGGTCGCGGTGGGAGGCGAAGAACCTGACGCTGCTGCCCGACGACGAGCTGGTCGAGGCGATGTCCGAGCCGCGCGCCGCCGTGGCGTTCGCGCGCATCGAGAACCACTACTTCCTGCACGGCGGCTGGTTCGCGCCGGATCAGCTGATCGCGGGGGTCGACCGCATCCGTCACATCCCGGCCGTCATCGTGCAGGGACGGTATGACGTGTGCACGCCCGCCATGACGGCCTGGGACCTGCATCGCGCGTGGCCGGAGGCCGATTTCACGATGATTCCGGATGCCGCGCATTCGGCGTCCGAGCCGGGCATCGCCGCCGCGCTTCGCGCCGCGACCGATCGCTTCGCCGCCGCGAGTGCCGACGGCGGCGACGTCGTCGATGACGAGTCGGCCCAGGGCGTCGGGGACGAGGACGCCGCGGTGGACTCCGGGCCGAGCGAGAGCGCCGAGGACGCCGTCGCGCCTGAGGGCGAGTCGGCCCGTAGCGTGGGGGACGAGGAGGCCGTGGCGGACGTGGACTCCGGGCCGAGCGAGAGCGCCGAGGACGCCGTCGCGCCGGAGGGCGAGTCGGACGAGGCGTCTGCGTCGGTCGTGGAGTCGCGTGAGGACGAGGCATCCGAGTCGCACGACGAGGCATCCGCGTCGCGCGACGAGGTACGTGAGGACGAGGCGTCCGCGTCGGTCGTGGAGTCGAGTGAGGACGAGGCATCCGCGTCCCACGAGGTACGTGAGGACGAGGCATCCGCATCTCACGAGCATCCGGACGAGGCCGAGGTACCTGCGTCCCAGGAGCATTCGGACGAGGCCGAGATTCCAGCCCAGCCCGAGCCCGAGCCCGAGCCCGAGCCCGAGCCCGGCCCCGAGCCGGACGGTGGGGAAGTCTCGCCGGCCGAGTCCGCGGCCGCAGCGTCTGAGCCCGACACGGAGAACGCGGCGCCTGACGTCAGCGGCCCGCGCCGCGCATACCGCTCGCCGCGCCGCGCCCGTCATCCCTGAGTGCGGGACGGAGTCCCCAGGTTCCGGTCGTTGAGCGAGGGAGCGCCAGCGACCGAGACGAAACGCGCTGAGCCTCTCGTTCGCGCCGGGTGCGGGGCGTTTCGTCTCGCTCGTTCCTTGCTCGCTCAACGACCGGGGCGAGGGCGCGCGGCGCCCTCTCGTTCGTTGCTCCGTGCGCTCAACACCGCGCTCGGCGAGCACGCCAGATCCCGGTCGTTGAGCGAGGGAGCGCCGGCGACCGAGACGAAACGCGCTGAGCCGCTGCGGAGAACGCTCAGGCGGCGCCTGCTAAGGTGGATCATCTTGCAGCGCTTCCCTGCGCTTCTTGCGTCGTAGAACGCTTCCCCTCCCGCCGCCGCCCGGTTCAGCCGCGCGATGCCGGTGATGACTTTCGTACGGCGACCCGTGGGCGAAATACGCCCCGGCCACCGACAGGGCACCGTTGTGCCCGGAGAAATCCCACTCATGACCGAAACCACTTTCGGCGCGCTCGGCGTGCCGCAGCCCCTCGTCGACGCGCTCGCCGCGGACGGCAAGACCACCGCGTTCCCCATCCAGGTCGACACGCTCCCCGACACGCTCGCCGGCCGCGACGTGCTCGGCCGGGGCAAGACCGGCTCGGGCAAGACCCTCGCTTTCTCGATCCCGATGGCCGCGCGCCTCGGCGGCAAGCTCGCCGGCGGCAACCGCCGCAAGGGTCGCCCCCTCGGCCTCGTGCTCGCGCCGACCCGCGAACTCGCCACGCAGATCGATGCGGTCCTCGCGCCGCTCGCCAAGGCGTATGGCCTCACCACCACCACGATCTTCGGCGGCGTGAACCAGAGCCGTCAGGTGAACGCGCTCAACGCCGGGGTCGACATCATCGTGGCGTGCCCCGGCCGTCTCGAAGACCTCATGAAGCAGGGCTACGTGCACCTCGACGCCGTCGAGATCACCGTCATCGACGAGGCCGACCACATGGCCGACCTCGGCTTCCTGCCGGGCGTCACGCGAATCCTGAATGCGACGCCGGCCGGCGGCCAGCGCCTGCTGTTCAGCGCGACCCTCGACAACGGGGTCGACAAGCTCGTGAACCGCTTCCTGCAGAACGAGGTGCTCCACTCGGTCGACGAGGCGCACTCGCCGGTCGCCGCGATGACGCACCACGTCTTCACGCTCGCCGACGCCGACGCCAAGAAGGACGTCGTCAAGGCGCTCGCCTCGGGCACCGGCCGCCGCATCCTCTTCATGCGCACCAAGCACCAGGCTAAGAAGCTCGCGAAGCTGCTCACCAGCCAGGGCATCCCGGCCGTCGACCTGCACGGCAACCTGTCGCAGGCGGCGCGCGACCGCAACCTCGCGGCGTTCTCGTCGGGCTCCGTCCGCGTGCTGGTGGCGACGGATGTCGCGGCCCGCGGTGTGCACGTCGACGACGTCGAGCTCGTCATCCACGTCGACCCGCCGACCGAGCACAAGGCGTACCTGCACCGTTCGGGTCGCACGGCGCGCGCCGGTGCGGAAGGCGCCGTCGTCACCCTGGTGCTGCCGGAGCAGAAGCGCGACGTCTCGCAGCTGCTGCGCAAGGCCGCCATCTCGGTCGAGCCGGTCGCTGTGACGGATGCCTCGCCCGCGGTCACCGCACTCGTCGGCCAGGTCGCCGCCTACGTCAAGCCGGTCCCGGTGGTCGAGACGCCGCGCGGCACCAGCCAGGGCGCGAACGCGCAGCGCAAGCGCGCCGCGCGCGACGGTCGCCAGGGCGCAGAGGGCTCGGGTCGCTCCGGCTCCGGTGCGGGCGGAGGCCGCCGTGGCTCCGGCCAGGGCGGATCGGGTCAGGGCGCAGGCCGTGGCCAGGGCGCCGGTCGCGGGCGCGATGCCGCCGCGACGCAGGACCGCGGTGCGCACCAGCGCAGCGACCAGAGCGCCGGTCACACCCGGTCGGCACAGCCGGCCGGCAACCCCCGCACGCAGGGTCGTCGTGCGTCGTCGACCGGCACCGGCAAGCTGATGGTCGGCTCGGTCGTCCGCCCGAACGGCACCAACCGCCGCAGCGGCCGCTGACCCCGGCATCCCATTCTCTGAAACGCCCCGACGCCTTGTGCGTCGGGGCGTTTCGCATCCGACCGCTCGACGGCGAGCTCTGCGCCCGCCGCGACCCTCCGGCGCTGCCCGCGCACCGTTGTCCACCTTGCGCACCCCTGCCGACCTTGCGCACCGTTGCCCACCCGTGCCCACCGCGGATTCTGGCGAGTCGCCACGATCTGAGTCCGCCGTGTGCGTTTCTTGGCGATTCGCGCGCTCCCTCGGAGCGACCGTTCGTGGCTGGATCTTGCGCTCCGCCGTTGACTCGCCAGAACGTCCGGTCGTCGTGCGCGGTTCTTGGCGAGTCGCCAGAATTCGTCGTTGTCGTGCGCGGTTGTTGGCGAGTCGCCACGCTTTGAGTCCGCCGTGTGCGTTTCTTGGCGATTCGCGCGCTCCCTCGGAGCGACCGTTCGTGGCTGGATCTTGCGCTCCGCCGTTGACTCGCCAGAACCTCCGGTCGTCGTGCGCGGTTCTTGGCGACTCGCCAGAAACTCTGGTTGTCGTGCGCGGTTCTTGGCGAGTCGTCAGAAAGAGCGCGGGATGCGCCGCGCCCCAGAACGAACGCGGGATGCATCCCCGGATGCTGCGCAGCCAGGTCCCGTGGATGCGAGAAGCCGTGCGGCGCCAGTCGTGACTGCGAGCCGCGATGGCGCGGGCTACGGCGAGCCTCAGGCGGTCGGAGGGCCGTCGGCCGCGATCGCGGCGACGGCGCGGGCGAGCTCATCCCCGGTGGGCAGGGAGTCGGGGCTGATGATCCAGAGAAGGCCGAGGCTCTGCACGAGCACGAACTCGAGCTTGGCGATCGCATCGAGGTCGGCCGCGTCGAGGTCGGGGCGCGCGGCGCGCAGCACCTCGACGATGCCGAGGTGCGCCTGCTCCGTGGCATCCGCCAGCGCCTGACTCGCCCCGCGATCCCGCGAGACGCGCACCGAGTTCTCCAAGCTCGCGAACAGTGCCTCGCGGTTGGCCGCGAAGATCTCGGGCATCCGGTCGAACAGGGTGGCGAACCCGTCGATGAGGGGGAGTGACGCCGTCTCGTCGACGACGGCCTCCATCGCGTCGCCGATGCCACTGCCCAGGGATTCGGTGAGCGCAGCGCTGACGAGCTCGTCCTTCGAACCGAAGTGATACCCGATGGCGGCCAGGCTGACACCCGCGGCCGCGGCGATGTCGCGGGCAGTCGCCTTGGCGACCCCGCGCTCGAGGATCACTTGTCGTGCACCGGCCAGCAGGTCTTCGCGATTGCCCATGCGTCCATCGTAGTCACGTGTCTAAGACAAGCGTGCTAGACAAACGTGCAACATCTCTGTTAGACATATGTCTCACACAAACGTCTAACGAATGGGATGCCCTCATGAACGCCTTCGACCGCACGCCGCACGTCCTCATCTCGGGCGGAGGCATCGCCGGCCTCGCCCTCGCCCTGCAGCTCGTGCGCTCGGGCATCCGCACCACAGTCGTCGAGCGCGCCGACGCACCACGTCCCGGCGGTCAGGCGGTCGACCTGCGCGGCGCGAGCCGCGAGGTGGCTGAACGCATGGGCATCATGCCCGGCATCGACATGCTGCGCGTGCACGAGGAGGGCATGTCGTACGTCGATGGCGAAGGCAAGGTCTTCGGACGCATGTCGATGGCCGACTTCGACGGCGAGGGGGCGGTGGCCGAGATCGAGATCGCCCGCGGCGACCTCGCCCAGGTGCTGCTCGACGCGCTGCGCGAGGCGGACGACGCCACGCCCGGACTGCTGGACCTGCGGTACGGCGACCGCCTCACGGTCCTCAGCCAGGACGCGACCGGTGTGGACGTCGAGTTGGAGCATGCCGGCCCGGCCCGCTTCGACGTCGTGGTGGGCGCGGACGGCGTGCACTCCGCGACCCGGCGCCTCGCCTTCGGGCCGGAGGAGCAGTTCGCCACCTACCTCGGCGGCTACGCGGCGTTCTTCACGATGCCGACACCGGCCGATCTCGAGGAGGGCTGGTTCGCGCTGCGGTTCGTGCCTGGCGCGACGTTCGGCATCCGCCCCGACCGCGACCCGTCGACGTCCAAGGCCATCCTCACGCTGCGCATGGACCGCGACACGGCGCTGCGCGGAGACCGCGCGGCTCAGGAGGCGCTGATCGACGAGCGCCTCGCCGGCGCCGGATGGCACGCGCCGACCGTGCTGGCGGCGCTGGGGGAGGCATCCGATCTCTACTTCGACGAGCTGGTGCGGATCGATGTTCCGGATGTCGCGAACGGCCGGGTCGTGCTGCTCGGCGACGCCGCGTCGTGCGGTTCGCCGATGACCGGTCAAGGCACGGCGACGGCGCTCATCGGCGCGTACCTGCTCGCCGCGCGGCTCGCTGAGACTCCGGCAGACCCCACGACGGCGCTCGGTCGCTACTCCGCCGACATCGCGCCGTTCGCCGCCGCGGGCAAGGAGATCCCGGGAGGCGGCATCAAGCGCATGGTGCCGGCCACGCGGTTCGAGGCGGCGATGTCGCGCGCGCTTACCGGCCTGATGTTCTCGCGTGTGATGCGGCCCCTCGTGCGGCGGATGTTCGCGGGCGGCACGTCCCTGTCGCTGCCGGAAGTGGCCCCGCTCACCGTGGTCTGAGGCGCCGACGAGACGAAGGATGGGATGCCGCGATGCGCGCTTCGTCTCGCTGGCGCTCGCTCAGCGACCGGGTGTGGAGGCCGGGTCCCTGGGGGAGCAGCGCGCCAGGACTGGGTCGAGAGTCCCGGTCCCTGAGCGAGGAGCGCCTGTGACGAGACGAAGGGCGGGATGCCGCGATGCGCGCTTCGTCTCGCTGGCGCTCGCTCAGCGACCGGGTGTGGAGGCCGGGTCCCTGAGGGAGGAGCGCGCCAGGACTGGGTCGGGAGTCCCGGTCCCTGAGCGAGGAGCGCCTGTGACGAGACGAAGGGCGGGTTGCCGTGATGCGCGCTTCGTCTCGCTGGCGCTCGCTCAGCGACCGGGGCGAGGTCTCAGTGCGAGGAGCGTGCCAGCGACCGGGTCCGGAGCCCGGGTCCCGGAGCGAGCAGCGCCGGCGACGAGACCAAGGGCGGTCAGACGCGGCGGCCGAGGATGAGGTCGGCGGCGACCTCGCCGATCACGATCGCGGGGGCATTGGTGTGGCCTCGGATGACGGTGGGCATGACCGAGGCATCGGCCACCCGCAGGCCCGTGACCCCGCGGACGCGGAGCTCCGGGTCGACGACGGAGGCGGCATCCGTCCCCATCCGGGCCGTGCCGACGGGGTGGTAGAGGGTGTGCGAGTAGCGGCGCAGCGACATCTCGGCGCGTTCGACGGGGGTCATGCGCTCGCCGCCGGCGGGCTGCACCCACCCCATCGGCTCCCCGCTGTCGCTCGTGGTGAGGGCGCGCAGTGCGTCGGTGTCGATGAGGCGCTCGCACTCGGCCAGTCCGGCCAGCATCGTCGCGGTGTCGATGCCGTCCGGGTCGGACAGATACGCCGGGTCGATGAGCGGCGGCGCTGCCGGATCGGCCGACGCGAGCCGGATCGTCCCGCGGCTGCGGGGACGCAGCAGGATCGCCCCCACGGTGAGCCCGTGCGACGGCGTGGGGATCAGGCCCTCACCGACGTACGGCACCGGGGCGAAGATGATCTCGATGTCGGGCAGCCCCTCGGGTGCGCCCGCGCGGTCGGCGACCTCGGTCCGCACGAACCCGTACGCCTCGGCGACGTTGGAGGTCAGCATCCCCTTCCGCGTCGCGAGGTACTTCACGAGTTCGGCCGGCCTGTCGGCGTCGTACAGCGTGCCCCCGTTCGGCGCGGCGGGTGCGAGGCCGGCCACGAGGTGGTCCTGGAGGTTGGCGCCCACGCCCGGGGCGTCGGCGACGACCGCGATGCCGTGCTCGGCGAGGTGCTCGGCCGGACCGACACCGCTCAGCATGAGCAGCTGCGGCGTGTTCACGGCGCCGCCCGACAGCACGACCTCGCGCCGCGCACGCACGTGGCGGGTGATCCCGTCGATGTCGACGTACACGCCGGTCGCGCGCGGCAGGCCCCCGCCGCCTCCGTCACGAGCGGAGGAGATGGGAGGAGCGGAGGAGGGATTCGGCGCCGCAGGCCCTCCGCCGGTCACATCTCCTCCCGCCGTCACGTCGGCGGCGTCGGCGGCCGGGGCCGCGAAGGTCACCCGGCGCACATGCGCGCCGGTCACGATGCGGAGGTTGCGGCGCCCCTTCGCGGGGCGCAGGTACGCATCGGCCGTCGAGGCTCGCGCACCGCGGTTCTCGCTCACCATCGTCTGCGAGAACCCCTGGCCCGTCGGCAGATTTGGTGCAGTGACAGGATGCCCCGCCTCCTGCGCCGCTGCGAGGAACGCCGCCGTGTGAGGCCGGGGATCCCGCTGATGCTCCACGGGCTGAGGTCCGTGGGTGCCCTGAGATCCGTCGGCGGGGTCGGCCGTGCGCTCGACACGATGGAAGTAGGGGACCAGTGCGTCCCACGACCACATCGGGCCCGCGGCATCCGCCCACTCGTCGTAGTCGGCGGCGAAGCCCCGGACCCACATCATGGCGTTGAGCGACGACGACCCGCCCAGTGTCTTGCCGCGAGGCCAGTACACCGTGCGGCCCTCGAGCTCCGGCTGGGGGACGGTGTCGTAGTTCCAGTCGTAGATGCCGCGGAACAGCTTGGAGAAGGCAGCGGGCACGTGCAGCTCGATCGCCTTGTCGGGCGCGCCCGCCTCAAGGAGCAGCACCGAGACGGCCGGATCCTCGCTCAGTCGCGCCGCGACTGCCGCGCCCGACGAGCCCGCGCCCACCACGACATAGTCGGCCTCCATGCCGTCGGCGCCGAACCCGGGGCCTCCGGCGCCGCTGGCTCCGCGGGAGCTGCCGCGGCCCGCGCGCTTCACGCCTGCATCGCCTTGGTGAGCGTCTTCACGAGCCCGGGCAGCTTGCCGTCGATGAGGTAGCGGGTGAGCCCCGCACTCACGTCGGCGCCGGTGCGCGAACTGACGAACCAGGGCGGCGTCGGCAGGATCGTGCCCTTCGACAGCCGGCGGAACCGCACCGTGTCGCCGATCGATCGCGGGAAGGGTCGGAACGGTCCGCGGCCGATGGACCGCTCGACGCGGTCGAGCAGCAGCGCGTTGTGCACGACGCCGATGCCGCTCGACACGTCGGCGAGCGTCGCGCCCGGGAACCCGCCCCACGTCAGGCGGGCGGTGAGGAAGTTGAAGGCGGTCCACGTGTTGATCGCGATGTCGCCGTAGCGCAGGTCGGCGATGGCCCGCTCGAAGCCCTCGCCGAGCGCCTCCTCGGTGACGGGGTCGATCAGCACGTTGGCACCGAGCGTCCCGGTCAGCCGGTCGTTGGCGTGCGCCACCGCCGCGTCGAGGAACTCCTGTCCGGTGCCGCCGACCTCGACCACCCCCAGGATCGGGGCGAAGTACTCGACGGTCTCGACCGAGTCGCCCCCTTCGGCGCCGCTCACCTCGACGATCGCGCGGGTGCGGTCGGCGCACCACACCGCGTCGGGATAGGCGGATGCTGCGGCCTCGAGCCGCTCGTCGCTCCGGGGATACCAGACCGGGCGTTCCGGGGCGGCGGCATAGGCGTTGTGCAGCTCGCGCAGGAAGTCGGCGCGCTGCCCCCAATCCGAGCTGATGATGACGACCTGGCCGGCGATGCAGTTGTGCCCCGCGTTCACGAGCCGCATCGTGGCGACGTGCTCGGCCTGATACTTCAGGTCCGCGGCCGACCAGTCACCGGGCACGACGATGATCGGCGAGACGCCGCCCAGCTCGGCCGTGATCGGCACCTGCAGCTTCGGCTCCCGCCCCGCGGCCGAGCCCTCACCGGGGGCTGCGCCCTCACCGGTCGCGGAGTCGTCCCCGCTCGCTGACCCTGCCGCAGCACCCCACACGATCGCGTCGAACGTGGCGGCCGATCCGGTGATGTGCACGTGCGCGATGCGCGGGTGCGACGTGAGGTACGAGCCGGTCGCGGCGCCGCCGCGCACGATGCGCACGAGGCCGGGCTCGATGAGCGGCGCCAGCGCGCGCTCGAACACGGGCACGAGCGCATCCTGCGTCGGATTGACCTTGAGCAGCGCCACGCGGTTGTGCGCGAACAGCTCGTACAGCACGTCGGCGACGGGGATCGAGGTGACGTTGCCGGCGCCGAGCACCAGGCCGACGCCGCCGGACTGCGTCGGGGTCAGCTGGGCGAGACCCGCCTCCTGGCGGGCCTGGTCGGCGGTGACGCCGGGCTCGAACCACACCTCGCCCGTGAACCCCGACAGCAGGAACTTCTCGGTGCCGTTCAGTGGGAAGGTGTGTGCGCGTCGGCGGCCGCCGGGCGCCTCGTCGATGGTGACGCCGTCGAGCGGGCTGCGGCCCGTCGCGAGCGCTCCGAGGGTCTCGCGCAGCGCATCGAGCAGTCCGATGACGGCGTACGGTCCGCCGAGCCACTCTTCTCCGGACAGCGGATGCCCCGGCTCCAGGCCCTTCGAGATCGTGGCGGCGTCGGCCCACTCCTGTGCCACCGCGCCCACGGCGTCGCGCACGCGCCCGAGCAGCCGGGCGCGCTGGTCGAGGGTGAGCGCGGTCCACACCCGCGCTCCCTCCTCGAGCCGCGTGATGGCCTCGTCGAGCGCAGCGCTCTCGTCGTCGGAGAGGCCCGGTGCGGACGTGCCGCCGGCGGACGACTCGGAGCGCTTCGCGGTGCTCGTGCGCGGCGTCCGAGGGGTGGTCGAGGAGGTGGGGGGCATGTCGTTCTCCTTCGAACTCGCGCCCGGAACTCGGGTCGGGTGAGTCCGTCACCGGGCATCCTACGTCACGCGATCCGGTCGACGGCACGGGGTGTCACGGTCGGTGCGACTCGATGTCAGCCCGGATCGATGTCGGCGCGCCGCAGCGGGTACCGCGCGAGGGTGAGCAGGCTGAGCCCGACCAGGACGGCGGGCACGACGCTGAAGCTCACGATGATGCCCGTGATCGCGGCATCCGGCTGCTCCACCACCTGACCGCCGGTCGACGAGATGTAGCCGGTCACGGCCAGGATCAGCGCCAGCGTCGTCGCGCCGAGCGCGAAGCCGACGGTCTCGCCGGCCGTCCATACGCCGCTGAACGAGCCGGCCCGGCCCGCCCCGCCCGCCGCATCGGGTGCGGTGCGCTGGTCGTGCGAGATCACGTCGGGCAGCATGGCCATGGGCAGCGACTGCATGCCCGCGTACGCGATGCCGGCGATGCCGACGGGCACGTAGATCCAGTCGCCGGGTGCCCAGAGCATGCCGAGGATCGACAGCGCCGCGGCCGCGAAGACGACGCTCGCGATGGCGAAGGTGCGCTCCTTGCCGACGCGGCGGGCGACGACGCCCCACCCGGGCGCGGCGAGCAGCGCGGGAGCGATGAGCGCGATGAACAGCAACTCGACCGCCGCCTGCGAGTGCAGCACCCACGTGGCGACGTACTGCGCGCCGGCCAGCATGAGCCCGGTCGCCAGCGCCTGCAGCACGAACGTCGACAGCAGCAGCCGGAACGGCCGGCTGCGACGCAGGGCACGGATGCCGGAGGCATAGTGCTCGCGGATCCCGCCTGTCGCCGGGCTCTCGCGCCCCTCTTCCGGTGAGGTCGCGCCAGGTGCCGGTGCGGTGCGGCGCGCGACGGCCGTAGCCACCAGCATCCCGATCCCGATCACGAGGCCGCAGACGACGCCCATCACGAGGTACTGGACGAACGGGTCGTCCGAGACGCGGCGGAGCGCCGGGCCGCCCGCGCCGAACAGCAGGATCGCGAACGTCAGCACCACGACGCGCCAGGTGAGCAGGCGCGTGCGCTCGTCGTAGCTCGGCGTCAGTTCGGCGGGAAGCGCGATGTAGGGCACTTGGAACAGGCTGAACGCCGTCGCGGTGAGGGTGAAGGCGATCAGCACCCAGATGCCCGCGGCGACAGGTCCGAGCGCCGGCGGCACCGCGAAGGTCAGCGCGAACAGCAGCGGCAGCGCGAGCGCGCCGATCAGCATCAGCCGTCGCCGGCTGCCGTGGCGCGCGAGGTCGCGGTCGGTCAACGCACCGATCACGGGGTCGATGACGACGTCCCACACCTTAGCCACCGTGATCACCGCGCCGGCCGCGAGCGCCGCGACGCCGAGCGAGTCGGTCAGGTAGTACGTGAGCACCAGTCCCGGCAGTGTCGCGAACCCGCCTGTGCCCAGCGATCCGGTCGCGTAGCGCGCGATGGTGCCGCGCGTCAGGCGCGCAGGGCGGATGCCGGTGGCTTCGGGCGCCACCGGAGCCTCATTGCTCATCGCGCCAGTGTAGGTCAGCGTGACCGCGCGGCCGCTGTTCGCCTGTGGACAGGGGTTCCCTCTGACTCCGGTCGTTGAGCGAGGGAGCGCCAGCGACCGAGACGAAACGCGTCGAGCTTCACGACTGCGCCGGGTGCGGGCGTTTCGTCTCGCTCGTTCCTCGCTCGCTCAACGACCGGAGGAAGGCTTCCGGTCGTTGAGCGAGGGAGCGCCAGCGACCGAGACGAAACGCGTCCAGCTTCACGACTGCGCCGGGTGCGGGCGCTTCGTCTCGCTCGTTCCTCGCTCGCTCAGCGACCGGCGCTGGAGGCCTCGCTCAACGACCGGACTCGGCGCGCACCGCGGCCTCGACCGCCTGGAGGCCGGCGAGCGTCTCGGCGAATGAGGTCGACAGCGGCGAGAGGCCGATCCGCAGGCCGCCGGGGTCGCGGTAGTCGGGGATGACGTCCTGCGCCCACAGCCGCGCGGTCACCGCCCGCATCGCGGGGTGCGACAGCGTCACGTGGCCACCGCGCGCGGCGCGGTCCCGCGGCGAGGCGACCACCACCCCGAGCGGTGCGAGCAGCTCATCCGCCACGCGAATCGCAAAGTCGGTCAGGGCGATCGACTTGGCACGGATCGCGGCGATCCCGACCTGCTCGATGAGGGCGAGCGTGTCCTGCATGGCCAGCATCCCAACGATCGGCGGTGTGCCCGAGAGGAACCGCCGCATGCCCTCGGCCGGACGGTACTCCGGACCCATCGCGAACACGTCGGCGGTGCCCATCCAGCCCTGGATCGGCTGGGCGAGCCGGTCTTGCAGGCGAGCCGCGACGTACGCGAAGGCGGGGGAGCCCGGTCCGCCGTTCAGGTACTTGTAGGTGCAGCCCACCGCCAGGTCGAAGTCCCACGCGTCGGCCTCGACGGGCACCGAGCCGGCCGAGTGGCAGAGGTCCCACACGACGAGCGCGCCCGCGTCGTGGGCGATGCGGGTGAGGGCAGCGGCATCCGCGAGATAGCCCGATCGGTAGGCGACGTGCGAAAGCAGCACGACCGCCGTCTCGGAGCCGACCGCCGCACGAAGCGCCTCATCCGAGACCCCGCCGGCAAGGTCCACGTCGATCCACCGCACCCGCCCGCCGCGCTCCGCGGCGATGCCGTCGACGAGGTAGCGGTCGGTGGGGAAGTTGTCGCGATCGACCACGATCTCGACGCGCGACGGGTCGGCGGCGACCGCGGCATCGAACGCCGCCCGCACCATCTTGTACAGCAGCACCGTCGTCGAGTCTCCGATCACCGTCTGGCCGGAGGCCGCACCGATGGCGGCACGACCGACGGCGTCGCCGATGTCGAAGGGCAGCTGCATCCAGGACTCGTCCCAGCCGCGGATGAGGCGCCCGCCCCACTCGCCGCGCGCGAACGCCGTCAGTCGCTCGATGCTCGCCCGCAGCGGCCGCCCGAGCGAGTTGCCGTCGAAGTACACGAGGGAGGTCTCCGCCCCGACGAACGCGTCGCGGTGGATGCGCAGCGGATCGGCCGCATCGAGGGCCGCGGCTTCGGCCCCGAGGTCGGCGTGGTCACGGGTTTGGGGCGCGTCGCGCACGGCCGGGGCGTGCGGCACGCGCCCCGAACGTTCGTCGTGCGCCCCGAACCCGGAAGAGGCCGGGCCGGACGCTGCGGCGGGGTCAGCGGTCGTCATGGATGAGCTCCTCGGTGGGCACGACGGTGGCGTCCCGCAGCCACTCGGCGACGGCGGCGGGCTCCTGCGGAGGCGGGCCGGGAACGAAGGTGCACACTCCGGGCGGCTGATCCGCGAGCGGCCAGGGATCGGTCATGGCCGCGATGAGCGCCGCGCCGCGGACGCCTGCTTCGTCGAGAGCTGCCGCCTCGTCGGGGTTGACCCCGACCCGCTGGTCGCCGTTGCCGAGGTCGGTCCCGTACAGCACACGGCCACCCGCGGCAGCGAACCCGGCGAGGTTCACGCGGGCGAACTCGGCCGCCTCCGCATCGTCGCCGTGGATGGCGAGGGTCGAGATCCACACCTGCCCCGCCTTCACGGCGTGGGCCGTGAACGCCCGCCCGACGAACCCGGTGAAGGGCGTGTGGGCGAACCCGTCGACTCCTGCGTCGAGCGCGAGCTGCGGCATCCCGTCGCCCTCCGCGTGTGCGACGACCGGCAGCCCGCGCTCGCGCGCGACCTCGACGATCGCCGCCAGTGCGGCGCTGTCGAGTACCGGCCCGGCAGTGCTGTTGAGCGACGCCTTGATGACGGATGCCCCGAACGACGCCTGCTCGTCGACCGCCGTCGCCGCGCCGCCGGGAACGCCCGGGTGGGTCGACGGGTCGCCGATCTCGCGGGCGATCTCGGGCGGCGCCCAGGCCCGGCCGACGGGATAGCCGCCGACCGCGGTGAGGAACGCACCGGCATATGCCACGCGCGGAATGCTGTCGCCGCGACGGGCCAGCGAGACCGGGTCGCCGCCGAGGTCGACGACGCCGGCGATGCCGCCCGGGGCCAGGAGGTGCTCGTCGATGAGGTGCAGATGCACGTGGTGGTCGGTGAACGGCGGCAGCGACACGCCCTGCTCGCCGGTGAGCGCTCGGCGACAGAGCGCAGCGTCGGCGCCGAGAAGCTCGCGGAGCGCGTCCGGGTCGTGCGACATCACAGCTCCGTCCGCACGGCGTACAGCTCGGGGAAGAAGGTCAGGTCGAGCGCGCGCTGAAGGAACGGCACACCGCTGGAGCCGCCCGTGCCGGTCTTGAAGCCGATGATGCGCTCCACCGTCTTGAGGTGGCGGAAGCGCCAGAGCTGGAAGTTGTCCTCTAGGTCGACCAGCTCCTCGCACGTCTCGTAGGCAGCCCAGTGGGTCTGCGGGTCGCGGTAGATCTCGGTGAACACCGGCACCAGTTCGGGCGAGTAGGTCCACGCCTTCGTCACATCGCGCTCGAGCACCTCCGCCGGGATCGGGTAGCCGGAACGGGCGAGCATCCGGAGGAACTCGTCGTACAGGCTCGGCGCCTCGAGGGTCGCCTGGATGAGCGCATGCGCGGCGGGATCCGACTCGAACACCCGGAGCATCGCGGCGTTCTTGTTGCCGAGCGTGAACTCGACGGCACGGTACTGCGCCGACTGGAACCCGCTCGCGTTGCCGAGCACGCCGCGGAACTGCCCGTACTCGGCGGGCGTCAGGGTCGCCAGCACCGACCACTGCTCGGTCAGCGTCTTCTGGATGTGCTTGACCCGTGCGATGCACTTGAGCGCGGGCGCGAGCTGGTCCTCGCGCAGGAGCCGGCAGGCGGCGCCGAGTTCGTGCAGCACGAGTTTGAGCCACAGCTCCGTGGTCTGGTGCTGCACGATGAACAGCAGCTCATCGTGGTGCTCGGGATCGCTGAGGGGCCGCTGGGCCGACAGCAGGGTGGGCAGATCCAGGTAGCCGCCGTAGCTCATGCGGTCCTGGAAATCGGTCACGACCGTTCCCTCGATCGCCCGGGTATTGCGTTCGACGCTCACGGCCTCAGCCTAATGAGGACGGATGCCGCGCCGTCAGGTGTGCGCTTCGTCTCGCTGGCGCTCGCTCAGCGACCGGGGCATGTGTCCCGGCTTCCCGGTCGTTGAGCGAGCGAGGACGCTTCGTCTCGTCGCTGCGCTCCTCGCTCAGCGACCGACTCGCGAGACGAAACGCGCGCCGCCGGGGTCAGATGAGCGAGAGCTCGCGGAGCTTCGTCTCGACGTCGGCGTTCGACGGCTCCACGTGATGGGAGGCGTCGGGGTACACGACGACGGGGATGTTGGTGCGCCCTGAGATGTCGCGGGCGACGTCGGCGGCGGAGGGGTCGGCGACGAGGTCGACGTAGGTGTACGAGATGCCGAGTTCGTCGAGCTGCTTCTTGGTGCGGATGCAGTCGCGGCACCAGTCCGCGCCGAACATGGTGATGGTCGAGGGGGAGGTCATCCTTCCATTCTCGCCCGGGAATCCTGGGCAGGCGCCGGACGCCGGCCGCTGCTGACGGCCACCCTGATGAGTCCCGCCGCGTCGGCGGGCGGCATCCTTCCCCCATCCGTTTGCCTCCCGTTCAGCGCTGCATGGCAGGATGGCGGCGATGCAGCTGTCGATCATCGTCCCGACATACAACGAGGCTCCCAACGTGGCGGAGCTCGTTCGCCGTGTCGCCGGCGCGCTCGACGCGGTGCCGGGCGGCATCGATGCGGAGATCGTCTTCGTCGATGACAGCACGGATGCCACGCCCGACGTGATCCGCGAGGTGGCGGCGTCCGCCCCGCTCCCGGTGCGGCTGCTGCACCGCGAGAAGCCTGAGGGCGGGCTCGGCGGAGCGGTGCTCGAGGGCTTCGCGATGGCCGCCGCGGACGCGTGCCTCGTCATCGACGGCGACCTGCAGCATCCGCCCGAGAAGATCCCCGAGCTGTGGCGCACCTTCTCCCGCGGTGATGTGGATGTCGTCGTCGCCTCGCGCTATGCGGGCGGTGGCACCGCCCACGGCCTCGCCGATCGCACGCGCGTGATGGTGTCGAAGGCGTCGACGGCGGTGACCCGCGCGATGTTCCCGATCCGGCTGCGCGATGTGACCGATCCGATGACCGGCTTCTTCCTCATCGATCGTCGCACCGTCGACCAGGCGCTCCTGCGGCCGCGAGGGTTCAAGATCCTGCTCGAGATCCTCGCCCGCCGGCCGATGCGCGTCGCCGAGATCCCGTTCGACTTCGCCGACCGCCACGCCGGCGAATCCAAGGCGTCGGTCCGTCAGGGCCTGCACTTCCTCACTCAGCTCACCGCGCTGCGCTTCGGCAAGATGTCGCTGTTCGCCGTGATCGGCGGTCTCGGCGCGGTCGCGAACGTCGCGATCGTGTGGGCGCTGACGCAGCTCGGTGTGGATTACATCGTCGCTGCGATCGTCGCCGCCGAGGTGACGATCATCGGGAACTTCCTGCTCCAGGAGCGCTTCGTCTTCGACGACATGCGCGACAACGCGTCAGGCGTGTGGCTGCGGTTCGCGAAGTCGTTCACCTTCAACAACGCCGAGGCGCTGGTGCGCATCCCGATCGTGGCGGTGATGGTGTCGACAGGGCATATCTCGGCCGTCGTGGCGACCGCGATCACCCTCGTGCTGGCGTTCTTCGTGCGCTTCCTGTTCCACTCGCTGGTCGTCTACGCGCCCCGCAAGCCGGGTGTCGAGCCCAGCCCCGCCCGCCGCTTCGTCGACGAGCTCGATGCGCAGGCGACCGCGCCGGGCGAGCTCTGACCCGACGACCCGTAGGAGAACGGATGCCGCGGCTCGCGGCATCCGGTCGTGCCCGTCGCTCAACCATGCGAGACGGCGACTCCCCCCGGGACCACCTCGTCATGCGCGTGCGACACGGCCATGATCTCGAGGGCGTGACGCAGCGCGGTGCTCGATGTGTGCACCGTGTACGGGAAGTAGACGACCTCGACTCCCACCTCGGCGAACTCCCGTTCCAGCTGAGCGCCCTTCTCGGTTCCGCGCCAGTCGTCGCCCTTGAAGAAGTGGGTGAAGTGCAGCTGTCGCCACGTCTCGAGCTTGTCGGGCACGTTCTCGATGTGGACGCTGTCGACGTACGTGATGCTCCGGACGATCTCGACGCGTTCGGCGGTCGGGATGATCGGATCGACCTTCTTCACGAGTCGGAGCATCTCGTCGCTGACGACACCCGCGATGAGGAAGTCGCAGTTCTCTTTGGCATGTCGAAGGATGTTGAGGTGTCCGACGTGAAAGAGGTCGAATGCCCCGGCGGCGTAGCCGATGCGTACAGCCATGATTCCCCCATGTGAATCCCAAGGCGTCCCACACACCCGGTCTGTACGCCGAACCCTACAGCAGACCTGACCGCACCGACAGGGCTGAGACTCCGCGGCGGGCGCCCGCGTGGATGTGGCGATCTCCGCCGAGGTGTGGTGCCTAGGGCGCCAGTTGGGGATCGAGCACCGCCGAGACCGCGGCAGCGAGAGCCTGATAGCCCGCCGCGTTGGGGTGCACGCCGTCCTCGGAGATGAGGTCCGGCCTGCCGAACAGCGGCTGGCCGGAGTCGAGATAGACGAGCTGATTCTCCAGCGCCGCGGCCTGGATCGCCTGCGTGAACTCACCCGCGGAGGGTGGCGGCGGATCGTCGTCGAACCAGGGGGCCATCACGAAGATCTTGGCGTCGGGGTAACGCTGGTGGAGCGCGCCGAACAGCGCATCGGCGGCAGCGGTGACATCGGCGGTCGGGAGGCCGACGTCGTTGCGCCCTCCGGAGACGACGATGTACGTCGGCGAGCCGATGATCTCGTCGATCGTCTGGCCGTATCTCCCGCAGTACGGGCGCCCGCAGCTGTTCGCGTCGGAGGTTCTGATGTAGCCCGTTCCGCCGAGGCCCAGGTTGTCGACGTCCCATCCGTGGGCCTCCCCGACCAGGGTCGGCCACCGAACCCCACCGCCTCCCGCTCCCTGCGTGTAGGAGTCGCCGATGAAGACGGCCAGTGGCATGGGCGCGGGGATCGTCGGGGTCGCAGCGTCGCCGGGAGGCGTGTACTGGGGAATCTTGCCGCGCGCAGCGCCTCCACTGCTCAAGAAGGCGGTGATCGCGATGACGGCGACGACCACGAGCGTGAGCGCCCACAGCGGCATTCCGCCGACATCTCTACGGAGCATTCGCATGGCTGTCCCCCGGAGACAGACCCGGCCTGGTTCGGGTACCGGCCGACGAGGAGATCCTACCGAAAATCGGTAACGATCTCGCGGCAGAAGCCGTGTCGCCGTCGCGCTCGTTTCTGAGAATCGCCTAATATACGCGCTCTCGATTAGGAGCGGCCCGCGCCGCACGGCTAACGTGACGTATTCGTCTGGGGGATCGCGCCGCGATGGGGGTCGTAGCGCAGCCCACCCCGATCAACCACGAAGGACACGAGTCACCCGTGACATATCCCGTTACTCAGAACCTCCGAACATCCCCACGCCACCGCCTCAGAAACCGGCCCGCAACGGCCGAGCCTCGCGGCCTCGCGCGCCGCGTGAAGGCACTCGGCGGCTTCATCGTCGCCGCGATGGTGGCGGGCGCCATCATCCCGCTCACCACGGGCGCCGACGCCGCCAACGCCGCTGATCAGGTCGTGCTCACCGCCACCGACACGGCCTGGACGACGGCACGTCAGCCGACCGTGCCGCAGTCCGGTCTGCTGAGCGCGACCGCGACCTCCGACCGCAGCTACCTCAAGTTCGACGGCGACGCGCTCGCCGGACGCCAGGTGACGGCCGCGACGCTCGTGGTCAAGGTGAACAGCACCACGGCCACCGCCCCGGGACTCGTCGCGTACCCCACGTCCGCCTCGTGGAAGTCCACCTCGCTGACGCACGACAATCAGCCGGGCACGACCGGATCCGCGGTGTCGCAGCCCAGTGCGACTGCGGTGAAGGGGCAGACGCTCCGCATCCCGCTCGACGTCCGCTCCGTCGCGACCACCGGTGACTTCGCCCTGGCACTGAACTACAGCCAGCGGTACATTCAGCTTCGGATGGAGCGCTTCAACGCCGATGTCCCCCGCATCGAGGTGAGCACGGCGCCGGTGTCCACGACGCCCACGCCGGCGCCTGCTCCGACGACTCCTGCGGAGACCCCCGCCGACGGCCCGCTCGTCTTCGCGCACTACTTCGTGCCGTATCCGCTGTCGATCGACAACAAGACCGAGTCGACCGACTACTACACCCGCAACTACCTCAGCCCGGATGGTGAAGGCGGCAAGTTCGCATCCGTCGGCGGCCTCCTGCGTGACCGACCGATCTCACCCGGAGTGTCGACCTCGACGACCTGGCGAGTGGACAACTTCGCCGCTGAGGTCCGGCAGGCCAAGTCCGCGGGCATCGACGGCTTCACGCTCAACCTGATGAGCGCGAGCGGACAGAACTGGGATGCCTCCGTCAACATGATGAAGGCAGCCGCGCAGGTCGGCGGGTTCGCCGTCGTGCCCATGGTCGACGGTTCCTCCAGCTTCTCTTCCAACACTCCCGACACGGCCGCCTCACTGCTCAGCCAGCTCTACAAGTCGGGCTCCGCCTACAAGGAGGACGGCGAGTACGTCCTGTCCAGCTTCAAGGCGGAAGGCGCATCGGTCTCGTGGTGGACCCAGGTCATCAACCTGCTGGAGACCAAGTACGGGCTCCCCATCACGTTCCAGGCCGTGTTCAACAACGCCAGCGACGCCAACTTCAAGGCCTACGCTCCCATCGCCGACGGCTTCGGCAACTGGGGTACGCGCACGGAGCGCACGACGCTGAACAGCGCGGACAACGCGGCACGTGCCCACGCCCTCGGTAAGACGTGGATGGCGCCGGTCGCGGTGCAGGACGTCCGGTTCAACTCGCAGTCATGGGCTGAGGCGAACAACACCGCCTCCGTGCGGGCGCAATGGACCAGGGCCATCTCCCAGAAGGCCGACTACGTCCAGCTCGTGACCTGGAACGACTACAGCGAGTCGACCCAGATCGCGCCGTCCCAGGACCACGGCTCGGCATTCCTGGATCTGACGCGGTACTACACCTCGTGGTTCCACACCGGCTCACAGCCGGCGATCACGTCGGATGCCATCGTGCTCACCCACCGCACGCAGTTCGTGGATGCGAAGCCGTCGTACTCCCAGTCGCTCATGGGCGCCCCTGCGCTCGACGGCACCTCGACGCCTGCTCGCGACATGGTGGAAGCCCTCGTGTGGCTACCCTCCGCGGCGACGGTGCAGATCACCGTCGGCGGCACGACCACGAGCTTCTCGGCGCCCGCGGGAGTCTCCGCGTACACGGTGCCGCTGAAGCTGGGAGCGGTGTCGGCGAAGATCGTCCGGTCGGGTGCGACGGCGGAGTCCGTCACCTCCCCGTACCAGGTCGTGTCGACGCCGTACGTGCAGGACCTGCAGTACTACGCGGTCAGCAGCTGGTAAGACCGGCGGTTCATCGCTGGACGAGGTGCTCGAGGATCTCCTCGAGCACCTCGTCCATCTTTCCCGCGCTCCTCGCATAGACCCGGCGGGAACGCTTCCACGGGTCCTCGATGTCGTCATGCTCCGTCGAGGCGCCCGCCAGACCACGTGCCTGCTGGGCGAGGGCCACCAAAGCGGCCAGGTCCGCATGACCGCTCCTCGATGCGGGGCGGTACCGCAGCAGTCGGGCGAACTGCAGGACGGTGAACGTCCGCGTCGCCACGGACGGCATCTGGCGGACGATGAGTCCTCGGTGCTCGCGTGAAGCGGTGAGCACGACGTCGGCCCGAGCCACCATCCCGTCCGTCAGCGCCCGCGCCCGGAACTCCGATGCGTCGATTCCCCTGGTCTGGAGGCGCTTGAGCAAGTAGCCGCTCATGGGGTGGCCCATGAGCGGCGCGACACCCGCCGACGTCAGTCGGACGACCGGCCCACCGGCGGACTCCAGGGCTGCTCGCAGCCCCCACTCGAGGTACGGAGACCGGCAGACGTTTCCCGTGCAGACGAAGAGGATCGAACCCTGCCCGTCGCTCATGGCATCAGGTCTCGCGCTGCGACTCGACCGCGCTCAGCGGCGGGAAGTGGGCAGGCGACGCCGAGCGGCGCCTTCCCGCCCTCTGGTCGGACCCTTCGCCCGCGGGCCAGTCGCCCGGGACGGCCGGCTCGTGCTCGCCCGGACGCGAATCACCCGGCACATGCGGTGGGGCTGTCGTCGTGCCGACGGCGGGGCCGTCGTCAGCAGCGCCGGCACCGGCGCCGGCGCCGGCACCGGCATCAGGCGCCGCGTCCGACGGTTCGTCTGCGGCGTCGTCCTCGGTCGGGCGCGTCGGCGCCTTGGCCGGTGCGTAGTCGTAGCGGGCGTCCTCCCGCGAGCGGGACATGTTGAACACCGCTCCCTCGACCGACGTCCCCAGCGAGGTCAGGCGGTCCAGCGCCCGACGCAGCTCCCGCACGCGAAGCACGCGGGCGCCGATGACCAGGATGACGCCACCGAGCAGGCGCGCCACCACGGCACCGTCCGGCACGGGATTGATAGGGGGGCAGTCGATGATGGTCACGTCGAAGCGTTCGCGCAGCCGCTGCAGTGCCGCGCTCGCCGCGGTCGACTCGAGCAGTTCGCTCGGGTTGGGCGGCCGCGAACCGGCGAGGAGGACCTTGAGATCGTCGGGACCCCAGCTCACGATCGCATCCTCCAGCGCGATGTCTCCGGTGAGCACGTCGGTGAACCCGGAGTACTCCGGAAGATCGAGCAGGCCGCCCAGCGTCGGTCGTCGCAGGTCGGCCTCCACGAGGCAGACCGCGAGACCCGATGCGGCGAGCGCGGCGGCGATGTTGGCCGCCGTCGCGCTCTTGCCTTCGCCGGGGCGGGACGACGTGATCGAGAAGACCTTGTGGACCTCCCCAGGCTGGAGGAAGCGAAGATTGGCGCGGAGCTGCCGATACTCCTCGCCGCGCCGGGACCCGGCCTTGATGACGGCGATGGGATCCCGCTGCGCGCGGCGGTCGAACGAGATGACCCCCAGCACCGGCAGCCCGGTGAGTTCGGTGACCTGCTCCTTGTCGCGGACGCGGGCGTCGACGACGCCCCGGAGCACGACGAAGACCGTCGCGGCGACGAGGCCGGCCAGGAGGCCCGTGAGCAGCAGGAGGGGGACATTGGGCGACGACGGCGCCGTCGGAGGCTTCGCCGACTCGATCACCTGCAGCCGGACGGGCGACTGGCCGTCCACCCGCGGCGTGAGTGACGGGACGACCTCTGCGAGGAACTTCGACACCGAGTTGGCGATGGCGGCCGCACGAGCGGGGGACTCGTCCGTCGCCGAGATGGTGATGACACTCGTGTTCAAGGGCACCGATGTGGATACCTGGCGGCGCAGCTGCGAGATCGTCACGTCGAGGTCGAGGGACTCGATCACCGGGGCGAGCACCACCTCGCGGGTTGCGACCGCGCTGAAATTCCGAGCCTGCAGCTGCGAGAAGTTCGACGATTGCGCGAGCTCTCCGGTGCTGGCGCCACCGGTGACGGTGACGAACACGTCCGCGCTCGCGGTGTATTCGCGAGGGGTGGACACGACGAGCAACCAGCCTGCGAGCACGCCGAGCAGGATGCACGATACGACGACCGCCCAGTGATGGCGGATGAGCCGCAGCAGACTTCTGGTTTCCATACCCTCGTCCGATCACGCCGAGGGGTAGAACGAACCGAAATTCTCCCCAATCCCCTTATAATGCTATATCTCTCGGACTGAGCGTTCAGCCCTTCCGAAATCCTCGTGGACGGCGCCGATGACGCGAACCGATCAGCTGTCGCAATCCGGGCCGCGCCGCGAGGGATCCCACGGCGCGCGAGGCGCCTACCGCGCTCCCGATGCCGCGGGGGATGACGAGCTGCGACGAGGGCTGCGCGTCCTCCTCCTCGTCACCTCCCTGGCGGTCCTGTCGGTCGGGGTCCCGGCATTCCTGATCGCTGATGTCTCGGATCTGCCACGCAGCGACGCCTGGATCGTCACTCTCGTGCTGCTGGTCTGGGCCGGGATCCGCCTCTCGCTGCTCTGGGTGCGCGGAACACCGAGGCTGTTCGACTTCTTCTTCTGGCTGTTCGTCTACATCTTCATGGGCATGGCTCCGACCGCCCAGATCGTGTCCGGCCTCACCTCGACGACGACGCCCGGAGTCGACACCGGATTCGACATGCCGACGGCGGGGGTGATCGTGCTCGGCGTGTTCTGCTACGAGGTGGGAAGCCTGCTGTTCATGCTGCGGGAAGGTCGCCGTCGGACGGCGGAGCGGCCGCTCGTCGTGCGCCCGGTCAGCAGTTGGCGCACCGTCGCGCTCTTCGTCATCTCCCTCGCCCTGAGCGGCTACGTCCTGTGGAAGCTCGGTGCGATCGCGCTGCTCGGAAGCCGGGATGCGGCGGCCGCGGCGCGTGCTGCCGCATGGCCGGACCCCGCGGTCCGGAGCATCATCTATGCCAGTGGGATCTACCCGATGCTGGTCGCTGTCGGCGCCTTGGCCCAACTGCGTCGAACCGCGAGCAGTGCCCAGAGTCGTCGGCTGGCGCTGGTCGGAGCCGTGACAGGAGCGGTCGTCCTCCTTCTCATCGTCAATCCGATCACGAGTGCGAGGTACTCCTTCGGCACCGTCGTCTTCGCCTTGGCGGTCTACGCCGGCGCCGTGCGGACGCGCCGACGGGCGCGGATCACGATGCTCGCGGCGATCGCCGGATTCCTCTTCGTCTTCCCGATCGCCGACGCATTCCGCCGCGTGGGTCCGGCGACGAGCACCCGGTCGGGCTTCTTCGCCGAGTACCTGTCCAATCCGGACTACGACGCGTTCTGGCAGGTCGCCAATGCGCTGTCCTACTGGGTGGACGGTCTCGTCGCACCGATGAACCAGTTGGCCGGCAGCGTCCTCTTCTGGGTCCCTCGAGCCCTCTGGCCGAACAAGCCCACCGACACGGGCATCCTCCTGGCCGAGTACCGGGGATACACCTTCGACAATCTGTCGGCGCCGACGTGGGCCGAGGCGCTGGTGAACGGTGGCATCATCGCCGTCGTGGTCGGCTTCCTGCTCCTCGGCCTGCTGCTGCGCGCGATGGACAGCCGTATCGTTCCCGCCCTGCGAGTCGGCGGAGTCTGGGCCATCGTCGGTGCCATCCTCCCCGTGTTCATGACGATCCTGCTGCGCGGATCTCTGCTGCAGGCGACCGGCGCACTGTTCCTCACCGTCCTCTGCATCTTGCTCGTCGTCGGTGGCCGGGCACGGGCGGAGACGGGTCCGGACCCGGATGCGCCACCACCGCCCACGCCCGATGCGGCCGCCGCGGGACCACCCCCGGCGTCGATCCATCCTGCGCCGGGGGCCCCGTGACGGCCCGCCGCACTGCGGCTACCGGTAGAAGCGCTCGAGGCGCTGGGCGATGGCGGCCATGCTGCGCTCCGCGCGCACCGCATCCCGACCCCGCGCGCCCAGGGCGGCGGCGCGCTCCGGATCTGCGACCAGGGTGCGCAGCGCGTCGGTGAGGCTCTCGACCGTGTGGTCCGCCACGATGCCGGCATCGTGCTCACGGACGAACGGAGCGAGTCCACAGCTGTCGGTGATGATGACGGGCAGCCCCACCGACATCGCCTCCAGCACCGACATCGGGTAGGGCTCGTCGACACTCGGCAGGACGTACAGCGTGGCCTGCCGCATCCGCTCCGCCGCCCCGCTCATGCCGACAGGGCCCTCCCACGCGATGCGGCCCGCTGCTCCGGAGGAGGCGATCGCCCTCAGCACCGGTGCACGCTCGCCCTCATCCGGTCCGACGAGCGCGAAGGCGGCTTCGGGGAATTCGGCCGCGACGCGCGACGCGGCTTCGACGAACGCGACCGGGCGCTTGCGGGGTGCGAGACGAGCAAGATAGAGCACCCGCGCCGGACCGGCAGCTGCTGCAGCAGCTTCCAGCGGGACCCCGTTCGGCAGCTCTTCCAGTCGAGCCTCGCCGCGGGAGACGGACTCCAACGACGCGCGCTCGCGCGAGGTCAGGTAGGTCACGATCCGCGCTCGGCGCAGCACGGGCCGGGTCAGCGCCAGATCGAGGGGGACGGCGAGCGGATGGCTCGTCTCGTCGATCATGCCGTGCGTCTGCACGACGACGGGCACCGCGCGCCGGAGCGCGATGAGCGCCGAAGGAAGCGTCACGAGGTCGCGCGCAGCGTGCACGTGGACGACGTCGAACTCCCGGGCGTGGCGGTGGACGGCTCTCCACAGCTCGGGCGAGCCGAGACCCGCGAACCCGGTGCGGGGCAGGAGGGTGCGGGCCGGGAAGAGCTTGGCCGGCACGCCTTCGATCTCGGTCGGGACGTCGCCCTCGAACCCGCGGTGCGTCCCGGCGAGCACCACCTGGTGCCCCAGGTCCTGGAGTGCGCGGAGCTGATTGACCGCGACCCGAGTCGGTCCGCCGTACTCGCCCGATGGGCTCAGCAGGGTGACCACTCCCAGGATCTTCACGCGGTCGGCTCCACCGGGTCGCGGACGGATGCGCGCGGGGCCAGAACGATGGATCCCGGATGCACGTCCGACGTGACCAGCGCCGTGGCGCCGACGACCGCATCCCGGCCCACCCTCACGCCGCGCAGCACCGTCGCCCGCGCCGCGATCCACGCTCCGTCCTCGATCGCGATCGGCGCGTTGTCGAACTCGAACGTCGGAGAGCGCCGGTCGTGGCTCCCGGTGCAGAGGAAGACGCCCTGTGAGACACACACGTCACTGCCGATCGTCACCGGCTCGAGATTGAGGATCCACACGCGCTCGCCGATCCACGAGTCGTCGCCGATCGTGAGCTTCCACGGCCAGTGGACGCGAACGCCGGCACGGAGATTCACTCCCTGGCCGATCCTGGCGCCGAACGCTCTCAGCACGGCGACGCGAACGTCGGCCGGCACGAACCAGGGCATGACGAGAAGGCTGGAGGCGAGCTGCCATGCCGCCTGCCAGGCGATGCCGCGCCCTTTGTCGTAGCCGGCGCCCGTGAAACCGGCAAGACTGCGTCGTCCCCCCATGGGCGACATCCTAGCCACGCGTGATTTCCGCGGGTCAGCGGATATGATCACTCGCACGCACCTCGCGGACCGCTCAGTGCTGTCGCGGTCGATCACACCGTCGAGGGAGGGCCGGGTGACAGGGTCCGATCGACTGCGAGCGGTGTGGGTGAGCGGTGCCTTCGGGTTCGGCGATGATCTGGCCTACTTCCGCGAGGTCCTCGGGCAGTTCGCCCGGAGGTTTCCGGAGGCCGTCGTCCTCGTGAGAGAGGGCTATCCGCTCGAGCGCTATCCGGAGCTTCCGCTCGCTCCGGACCTGCGGTTCTGGGTGCGCGGACGCGACCGCCGGGTGGGGGAGTTCACGTATACCGGCAACCTCCGCGTGCCGACGCCCCGAGCGGTCTGGCGGATGATGCGGCGTCCGACCGATGTCGTCATCGTCGTCGAGTTCACTCCCACGGCATTGGTCTCGGCCGCCGCGGCGCATCTCCGCCGACGACGGGTGGTGCAGCTGATCGAGTCCGAGCCGTCGTTCCGCGGCGGCGCGGAGGGCCGACTCGCGACCGCGGTGAAGCGGATCTTCGCGCGTCGGTCGCACATCGTGCTGGTGAGCAACGAGAGGACCGCGCGTTACGCGCGGGAACGACTGGGCATCCGGGCCGGACGGCTGCGCATCGGGCCGTACCTGACGTCCCAGCCGGCGGAGGATCCGCCGACGGCCTTCGACGACGGCGGACCCGTGCGCTTCCTGTTCCTGAACAGCCTTCAGCGCAGGAAGGGGCTCCACCTCCTGCTCGCCGCCCTCGCCATCCTCCCCGAGCACGTACGGGAGTGGACGCTGGATGTCGTCGGGGACGGACCTGAGCGCGCGGCGCTCGAACGGCAGCTCCTCGATCTGGGCCTGGTCGGGAGGGTGCGCTTCCACGGCCGAAGGCCGCACGACGAGGTGGCTGCGGACTACGCTCGCGCGCACGTCGTCATCTGTCCGACGCAGGGCGACTACCGCTCACTCGCGGGCTTCGAGGCCGTCAATGCGCGGCGTCCCGTCGTGCTGTCGACGCGGGACGGGGCGGCCGAGGAGATCATCGAGTCGGGGGCCGCCGCCGTCGCCGTCGATCCCGTCGACCCGCGGGCGCTTGCCGATGCCCTCGCGACCTTCCTGCGGCACGACGCGCACCTCGCAGAGCAGCTGGCGATCGCCGCCGCGCCTCCGGACCGGTTCAGTGTCGAGGCGGTCGGCGCCAATCTCGAAGCCGCGGTTCGAGCGGCAGCGAGATGAGTCCCCGTCCGAGGCTCCCCCGTCCGCTGACGGTCGCACAGATCCTCTCGAGCGCCGCGGGGGCGGTGCCGATGCTGATCGCCGCGGTGCGCATGGATCCGGCGGCGTTCACCTCCTTCTCGATCATCACGCTGGCCAGTGCGCTCGCGGTCGGAGGATCCCGCGCGGCCCTCTTCCAACCCGCCCTGATCTTCCAGCGAACCGACTCGCAGTCCCTCGTGCCCGCGCGGTACATGCTCGTCGTGTCATCGCTGTCCGCTCTCGCGGTGGGGGCGATCGCGCTCACCTCGGGCGGGGTCGGTGCCGGCGAGGCTGTGATCATCGGTGTCGCCGGCGCCGTTCCGGTGTTCTACGACTGGGTCCGATATCGCGCCATCGGCGCGAGCCGCCGCTGGGCCGTCGCAGCCGGAGACGCCGTGCGCGTGACGCTCGTCTCGGCGACGGCGCTGCCGGTTCTCGCCGCCACGCCGCTGTCGTTCATGCTGGCGATCGGGGTGTCGTGCGCGATCGCGGCTGCCGTGGTGCTCCCGCAGGTCCCTCGCCGCGTCGGGGTCTACCCCTACCGCAGCTACAGGTCGTCCGCTGCCTGGCAGACGCTCGACTTCGCCGTCGGGCAGTTCATCGTCTCGGTGCCCCTCTTCGTGCTCGCCGGTTCCGGCGCGAACGACCTCATCGGCGGAGTCCGGCTCGCGCAGACCCTGCTCGGGCCGTTGAATCTGGCGTTCGCGGCGACGACGACGAACATCGTCGCCGACGGCGCAACGCATGCCGGCTACCGGCAGGCGTCCGCGATCATCGCACGGGGCTGGCGTGCCAGCATCCGGCTCGGACTCCTCGCGACCGCCGGTGTCGCGTTCCTCGTGGGTCTCATCTGGTTCAGCGGCTGGACTCCTGCCGGTGTCGAACGTGCGGACCTCCTGCTCGGCCTCGTCCTGGTCGGCGCGTCGACGATCCTCACGGGGTGGGCAGGCATCCACGGCATCGTGTTGCGCGTGCTCGATCACCAATCCGCGGTGACGCTGGTCCGCATCGGCATCGCCGCGGCCACGACAGCGGGGTTCCTCATCGGCTACGCGCTGGGAGGCGACGAGTGGAGCCTCGTGCTGGGCTTCGCCGCGAACGCGGTCTCGGCCCCGCTCCTGTTCCTCCCCGTCGCGCTGTTCTACTACCGACGCGACACACGCGCGGAGCCGTAGCCGCCCATCGGTCAGCTCGTGCTCTTCAGCACCCTGAACCACTTGAGGAGCAGAGCGACCGTGATGAGCGCGGTCAAGGCTCCGAGGGCCGCATAGACGACGAAGAAGATCTGCGATGCGCCCCACAGGAGGAAGGCGAGGGCGAGGATCCCGTAGTCGGCCGGGAGCAAGCCGACCGCGCGGATCGCTGAGGGCGACCGTGGCGGGCCGGCGGGCTGCGGCCGGGTCCTGCGAAGCAGTTCGAAGATCGTCATTCCCGAGAAGAGCACGACGGCGACGAGCATGTACGCCAGCGGGATCAGCAGCCACAGCCCGGTCAAGAGCCCCTGCCTCGCTGCCGCGACGAGCACCGCGGCGTGGACGGCGACCATCTTGCCGGAATCGACGACGTGGTCGAGCCATTCTCCGGCGAGACTGCCGCGCCCGGTCAATCGCGCGACCTGGCCGTCCGCGGAGTCCAGTGCGAAGCCGAGCACCAGGAGGACCGCCACGACGAGACCCGTGACCCACCCGACGGGGCTGATCACCAGCACGATCAGGCCCACGGCGGTGCAGAGCGCCGAGACGGCGGTCACGCCGTTGGGGGAGACCCCTGTAGAGGCGGCCGCCGCCGCAAGGACCCGTCCTACCGGACGGTTGATGTAGCGCGAATACAGCGAGACGCCCACTCGGCTCTTCTGCGAGCTCGACAAGGAATCCATGGCTTCGCGAAAGGTCAGGCCGGACATGTCCCCCACTGCCCCCGCACGCTCAGGCACGGTATCGGAATCCACCCTGCCGCCTGACGCCTGGTCGTGTAAACTCCTCGGTCAAGCGTACTGGCAAGTTGCACCCGACGATGATGCCGAAAGCGCAGCGACAGCACGTGTGCCCGCGGACGGGAGCCTGTGGGCAACCGGTGATCCACTGGGGAGGTGCGGCACCGGTCTCGAATTCTGGGAATCGGGGTTGACGTGCGTACTCGCTTTTTCGCGAGCCTTGCCGCTGTTGCGGCGCTCGCGATCGGAATGATCGCTTTACCACCTGCCGAAGAGGCGAAAGCCCTCTCGCCTGATCTGCCGTTCAGTGCCGATGCGCTGCCCACATGGCAGACCAATGGGGTGGTCTGGCAAGTGGCGATATCCCGCGGCAGGGCAGTCGTCGGGGGAAGCTTCAGCCAGATCCGCCCCGGCGCGGCACAGGCGGGCGCCGCGCGTAGTCTGCAGAGCCTGGCCATTCTGAACGCCGCGACGGGGGAGCCCGACGCGTGTCAGCTGCCGGTCGCCTTCAGCGGCGGTGCGGCATCGGTGTACGCGGTGAAGGCGGCACCCGACGGCAACACCGTCTTCATCGGCGGCCAGTTCACGAGCGTCGGCGGCGTCGCCGTGAGCCGGCTCGCGGAGATCAACGTCGCGACCTGCACGGTCACGCCGTTCCGGGTGAACGGCATCTCCAACTACGTGCTCGAGATCGAGCCGGCCGCCGACGCGGTCTACTTCGGCGGCGTCTTCCAGACCGTCGGCGGGCAGAGCAGGCGCAGCTTCGCGAAGGTGAACCGCGCAGGAGTTCTGCAGACCGCCTTCGTCGCCAACGCGTCAGGCGCGACGGAGGAGCTGTACAGCAACACCGTCGTGCCCAACAAGAACGCCCGCGGGGATGCGCTCCAGCTCTCCCCGGACGGCACCCGACTTGCCATCGGGGGAGACTGGTTCGACATCAACGGATCGGCCTCGCACAGCTTCGCCGTCGTGGATTCGACGACGGGAGCGGTGTTGCGCACATGGCCGGCCAACACGGTCGGCAACACCTCGCGGACGAAGACGATCAGCTCCGACGGCACGCGCTTCTACGTGGCGCAGGAGGGATTCGCCGGGTTCGACGGCGCCCTCGCCTACAACTGGTCCGATTACAGCCAGGCCTGGCGCGACAACTGCGCGGGCGCGACACAGACGATGGTGCCGTACCAAGGACTTCTGTTCCAGGCGCACCACCACCACGACTGCGGCGCGATGGGGATGTTCCCTGACGGCCGGCGCACGTTCCTGTCGGTGACCCACGCCGCCGACCCGACGCAGCTGCAGATCGGCTGGCTGCCTGAGCTGAACGACGGCACCGGCGAGGGCATCGGCCCGCGCTCGATCGCGATCGGGCCGGGCACGAACGGCACGCCGTACCTGTGGGTCGGCGGGGAGTTCACCCGCGTCAACGGGGCCAGTCAGCAAGGTCTGACACGGTTCAGCCCGACCGACACGGGCGCCCCACCGGTCCCCGCTCTCGCGGCGCGCGCCATCACGCCGAACGCGGTCCAGGTCAACATCCGCGGCGTCTACGACCCGGACGACTCGGACATCACGTACGCCGTCTATCGCGGCAACAACACCACGACTCCCGTATGGACCGGCGTGGCCCAGTCGAAGCACTGGTATCGCTTCCAGGCGACCTTCGTCGATACGGATGTCGCTCCCGGAACGAGCTACACGTATCGGGTGCGCGCGATCGATCGGGCGAACAACCAGAGCGCCCTGTCGGGGACGGCGACGGTCACGGCATCGGCGACGGGGTCGGTCTACGCCTCCACCGTCATCGCGGATCAGCCGCGGCTCTTCTACCGCTACGACGACACGGCGAACGCGCAGTGGGTCGTGGACAGCGCCGGATCGACGCTCGTCGGGCTCAACGGCCTCGCGCAGAACGGCGTGACCCGCACGGCCGCGGGTGCGATCCCCAACGATGCCAGCCGTAGTGCGACGTTCACCGACACCCAGGCGAATGGATTGCCGCAGTACATCTGGAACGACGTCATCGCGCCCGGACCCACTGTGTACTCGGTGGAGACGTGGTTCCGCACGACATCGGCCACCGGTGGGGCGCTCGCCAACTACGGGTCCTCGAACGGCCGTCCCCGTACGGACGACGGTACGGATCGCACCAGTGGCACGGTCGACCGCGTCGTGTACATGGAGAACGGGACCGGGTTCCTCCGGTTCGGCGTTCGCGCCGGGTTCGGCACCACCACGTTGCGCAGCCTCGCGGCCGCCAACGACGGGCAGTGGCACCACGTGGTCGGCACCCAAGGCCCGGGCGGCATGCAGCTGTACGTCGACGGGGTCCTCCAGGCGCAGAACGCCACGACGGGCAGCGGTACCTACAACGGCACGTGGCATGTCGGCGGCGACAGCCTCAACGGTTACCCGAGTGCGGGCAACACCCTGGTGAACCGCTACTTCGACGGCCAGCTGGACGAGACGGCGGTGTACTACCAGGCGCTGTCGCCACAGCAGGTGCAGAACCACTTCAGCGTCGGGACCGGCTTCGTAGACACCGTTGTTCCGAGCACGCCTCAAGGGGTGGCTGCGTCGTTCGACGGAGCGAACGTCGACGTGACCTGGACCGCCTCGACCGACAACGTCGGCGTCGCGGGCTACCGGGTCTATCGCGGGACGACCGCCGGGTTCACCCCGGCGACCGACACGCTCCGCGGGACGGTCGCCGGCACGACGTTCGAAGACGTCGCACCGCCTCCTGGCACCTTCTATTACAAGGTCGTCGCCTTCGACGGCGCCAACAACGCGAGCGCGGGCTCCGCGGCCTCCGCTCCCGTCACCGTCGTCGACGGTGTGGCCCCGAGCGTCCCGACGGGAGTGAACGCTGTCGCGGCGGGTCAGGCGGCCGACATCTCGTGGACGGCCTCGACCGACAACGCCGGGGTGACGGGCTACGCCCTGTACCGAGGGTCGGATGCCGGGTTCGTCCCGAGCATGGAGACGCTGATCCAGCCGAACATCGTCGGCACCTCGTATCACGACGCGCCGCTTTCCGAGGGCACGTGGTACTACAAGGTCACCGCTCGCGACGCCGCCGGGAACGTCTCCGGTGCGTCGAGCGCGGCATCCGTCGTCATCGTCGCTCCCGACAGCACGCCGCCGAGCGTGCCAGGGGGACTGACGGCGACCGTCGAGGGCGCCAACAACGTCATCCTGAACTGGAGTGCCTCGACGGACAACGTCGGGGTCACCGGGTACCTCGTCTACCGCGGCACGACGGCAGGGTTCACGGCGAACGACGCTTCTCGGATCGGCGACGTGGCGGCGACGACCTTCACCGACGGTGCTCGACCGCAGGGCACCTGGTTCTACAAGGTGGCCGCGAGGGATGGATCGTCGAACGTGAGTGCGGCCTCGGCCGCCGCGAGCGCCACGGTGACCAACCCACCGGCTCCACCCACGACGCAGACGATCGTGACGACCGCCGACTCGATGGCGGCGGCCATCAACCCGACGTTCGCCTACGGGGCCACCAACCAGATGTCGTCGCGCTTCAACACCACGATCGAGTCCTTCCTGCGGTTCGACCTGCCGGCGGCGCCGGCCGGGCAGGTGCTCACGTCGGCGACGATCTCGCTGCGGACGTCCACCGATCCGACAGCCGGATCGACCGACATCCACGAGTTCCGGCTTGTCAGCGGCGCATGGCAGGAGGGCACGATCACCTGGAACAACCGCCCGACCACCGTGGGCGCGGCCGTCCTGGGGCAGCTCACGGGGGCGACGGCGGTGAACAGCCCGTACATCGCCAACCTGTCGGCTGCTGACCTCGGACCGCTCGCCGGCACATCGATCACGCTGCGACTGTCCAGTCCGGCGGGCAGCGACAACGTGCGGCTGTGGTCGCGTGAGGCGACGTCGCCGGATTATCGGCCCACCCTCACGCTCACGTACACGACACCCTGAGCGGGGGAGAGACCGGCGGCGGAGCAAGCCTCCGCCGCCGGATCGGCCGCCGCCCTTTCCCGGGCGGCGGCCGGTGAAGGATGCCGCATCCGGATCGGTCGTGGTCAGTGCCGGAGGACAGGGCGATGTCTGCGGCTTCGCGCGCCGGCGAGCGCGCCGGCTGACGCGCGGCGGCCCGGCACCATCGCCGCCCGAATCGTCGCCTCGAAGGTGGCGACCGCGGTGTCGACGCCGAGATGCACATCCCGATAGCTCTGCGCGGCGTGGCCGAATGCCCGCGAGGCCGCGGGATCAGCCGCGAGCCGCTCGACGGCGTCGACCAGTGCGCCGGGGTCGCCCGCAGGGACGCACGGGCCCGCTCCGGCGGCGCGGACCTCGTCGTGCGTGATGCTCGACGGGTCGACCGCAGCGATCACCGGAAGCCCTGTGGCGAAGTACGTCGTGAGCTTGCTGGGGACGGCCATCTCGGTGAGACCCGGCCGCTCGTTGACCAGCAGGATGTCGGCCGAGGCGAGCGCACGCTCGAACACGCCGTCGGGCAGCGGATCGAGGAACTGCAGTCGTGGGCAGGCCGCCATCGCCTCGAGCGCGGGACGCTGGTTCCCGTCGCCCAGCAGGACGAACTTCGCGTGCGATCCACGGCGAGCGGCCTCGAGGGCAGCCTGGACGACGTTCTCGAGTCCCTGCTTCGCCCCGATGTTGCCCGCATGGAGGACGACGACGTCATCGTCCGCCCAGCCGAGCTCCCGGCGAAGCGCGCCGTCTCGTCCGGCGCCGTCCGTCCTCACGTGCGACCAGTTCCGCACGACGTCCACGGGAGTGGCGACCGACAGGTCCTCCTGGAGCACCCGGCGGAACCGGTCATGGATCGCCACGACCCGGTCGGCGGAGTTCACGAGCCCGCGCTCGAGCAGGGCGACCGCCGCCGCGCCATGCGAGGCGGCGCCTGTCTCCCGCGCGCCGAGGGTATAGATGTCCTGTACCCACACGATCGTCGGTACGCCCGTCAGCGCAGTGCGGACTGCGGCCAGCCGGGACGCGATCATCGCGGGGCTGACGAGCACCACGACATCCGGGCGGTGCCAGTGGGCGAAGGTGGCCCGGAGCCCGAAGGTGATCTCCGAGAGCGCCCGATCGAGCATGGTGTGGCGGCGAGGCACGTAGTGGCGCAGTCGCGTGGTGTCGACGAGATTGCGCGTCTCGGTGCGGGTCCAGCCGCCGTAGCCCTCCTGGACCTTCCACCATGGATAGTGCGGATGCGTGGTGATCACCCTCACCTGCCATCCACGCGCCGCCAGGGCGCACGCCATGCCCTCTGTGTAGGGCGCGATGCCCGTCGGCTCGGGTGCGTAATTGATGCCGACGAACAGCACCCGCGGCGCCGTCCGACGTCTCGTCGATCCCGTCGACGCCGCGACGGTCTCGTGCCTCGGCGTGGTGCCTGCCGCGTTCGCGGTCTCCGGCGACGTCGAGACGCGTGACGATCGGGCGCCGAGGCGCCATTCCCCAGTCATCTTCCCCCCAGCGGGCGCGCGACGACACCGTCACGACGCATCTCGGAGAGCGCTCCCCAGCGCGGTCCATCAGTCGTCGGTTTCGGGTTCGACGACCGTCAGCGTCCCCCGCCTGCCGGCACGGAACGCGATCTCTCCGGCCGTCGGTTTCGGGTTCAACGGCCGTCAGCGTCCCTCGCCTGCCGGCGCGGAACGCGGTCTCTTCGGCCGTCGGTTTCGGGTTCGACGGCCGTCAGCGTCCCACACCTGCCGGCGAGGGACGTTGTCGGGCACACGATACAACGCAACCGCGTCGCAGGGAATAGACCGTTCGAACGGGACCTCTCTGCCCGGCGTTCATCCCACGCGCAGACGTCATGAGGCCCCCGGATCCGGGGCGGCGGATCCCCTGGAGACAAAGCCCGAACGGAGGCGTACAGTGTGCCTAGCATCGTCCCGAATGCCGAGAGACGCGTCTGGGAAGCGTCCGAACTCGACGACAGGGAACCCGGCGGTGCATCTGGGAGGGGCCCACGGATACGTCTGTGGGCATTGGGGGTGTGACCGATGGTCTCACGTAACTGGGTAGGTGTCGTCGTAGCCTCGGCGCTCGTGGTCGGCCTCGTCGCGGTCACGCCGCCCGAACCGGCATCGGCTCTTTCGCCCGGCGTGCAATTCAGCGCCGATGAGCTGCCGACGTGGCAGACGAACGGAACGGTGTACGCGCTCGCGCAATCGGCCGGCAAGGTCGTGGCGGGGGGCACGTTCAGCGAGCTGCGTCCGCCCGAAGGAGGGTCGGGTTCGCCGGTCGCCGTGAACGCCCTGGCCATCCTCGACGCTGAGACGGGGAACCCCGACGGCTGCCAGCTGAGCCTCTCGCTCGCAGGCGGAACGCCGGCGGTCTATGCGGCCACCGCGGCGCCCGACGGCAACACCGTCTATATCGGCGGCAACTTCTCGAACGTCGGAGGTGTATCCACGGGCCGCATCGCACAGATCGACGTCCGCACGTGCACCGTCACCGGCCTTCGCCTCCCCAGCATCTCCTCGATCGTGCACACCATCGCGGTGAAGGGGACGACGATGTACTTCGGCGGCATGTTCCTCACCGTGGGCGGTGAGGCGCGCCAGCGGTTCGCCGCCGTGGACGTCACGACCGGCGCGCTGCTTCCGTGGACGGCCAACGTCGATGACATCGGCCGCGGCATCGGCGTCTCGCCCGACGGCTCCAAGGTCGCGATCGGCGGGGACTTCTTCTCGGTCAACGGCGCGTCCTCGCACTCGATCGCCATCGTCGACGCGGTCACGGGTGCGAACATCCGCACCTATCCCGCCGGGTTCATCGCGAACACCTCGGTGACCAAGCACATCTTCAGCGCGGACGACGGCAGGTTCTACATCTCGAACGAGGGCACCGGCGGCGGTGTCTTCGACGGACGCGCGGCGTTCTCCTGGGCGACCGGCGACCAGCTGTGGCGCGACACGTGTCTCGGCGCCACTCAGATGACACTGCAGTATCAGACGACCCTGTACTCCGTGAGCCACGGCCACAACTGCGATTCGGTGAATGCGCAGCAGGACGGCACGCGCCACTACTTCCTCGCGCAGAGCGCGGTCGACGGGGCGCATTTCGCCTGGGATCCGAAGTCCAACGACGGCATCGGAGAGGGGATCGGCCCGCGCGCCCTCGTCATCGCGACCGGCAGGTCGACGGGGCAGCAGTTCATGTGGAGCGGCGGCGACTTCACGACGATCAACGGCGCGCCGCAGGACCACCTGACGCGCTTCGGGACCACCGACACCGGCAATCCGCCGGCGCCCACGGTGTCGGCGGTCGCTCAGAGCAGCGGATCGGTCGACGTCCGGATCCGCGCCTCGGTCGACGACGACGACTCGACCCTCACGTATCAGGTCTTCCGCAACAACTCCTCGAGCCCGATCTGGAGCGGTGCCTCGTCATCGGTGTGGTGGAACCGCCCGCAGCTGACGTTCGTCGACACCGATGTGGTCGCGGGGCAGACCTACACCTACCGTGTGCGAGCGACCGACGGCACGAACAGCTCGGTCCTCTCGCAGGTGGCGACCGCCACCGCGGTCGCACCGGCCGCCGATTACGCGGCATCCGTCCGTTCCGACGCGCCGGCGATCTACTGGCAGGGGAACACGACAGGGTCGTGGCTGCAGGACGGTTCGGCGGCGACGACCAACACCAGCCGCCAAGCGGGTCTGCTCGAGAACGGCGCGGCGAATTCTGCCGACACCCCCGTCGCAGGCGACCCCAGCGGATCACTCGTCTTCGACGGAGGCGATGACTACGTCTGGCACCAGGGGCTGGCCCCCGCGCCGACGACCTACAGCGTCGAGACGTGGATCAGGACGACGTCCACTCGAGGCGGCAAGATCGTCGGATTCGGAAGCGGTCGCCCGCGTACCGACAGTGGGGCGACGGTGCTCAGCGGCAGCTACGACCGGCACCTCTACATGACCAACACGGGCCGGGTCGTCTTCGGCGCCTACACGGGGTCGACCGTGACCCTGACCTCGCTGAGCGCGCTGAACGACGGATCGTGGCACCACGTCGTGGGCACACAGGGTGCGGCCGGTATGGCGCTGTACGTCGACGGAGTCCGCGTCGCGCAGAATTCGAACGCGGTCGCCCAGTCTTACTACGGGGTGTGGCACGTCGGCGGAGACAACCTCTCCGGCTGGCCGAACCGCCCGACGAGCAACTTCTTCGCGGGCACGATCGATGAGACCGCCGTGTACTCCTCGGCACTCAGCGCGGGCGATGTGGCCGACCACTATGAGGCGGCGGGCCGAGAACTCGATCTCAACCAGGCTCCCGCCGACGCCTACGGCACGCGCGTCTTCGCCACAGACCCGACGCTCTACTGGCGCCTCGGTGAGGCATCGGGCACCACTGCCGCCGACGCCGCCCGCTTCGGCACCTATCCCGGGACGTACCGAACAGGCGTCACCAAGGGTCAGTCGGGGATCATCCCCGGAAATACGGCGGTGACGACCCCCGGCACGCAGCAGGGCACGGTCGCCACGCAGACCACGCTCACGCCCTCGGCGGCATTCACGGGCGAGATCTGGTTCAACACGACGACCGCCGGCGGCAAGCTGTTCGGATTCGAGAATGCGCAGACCGGCAACGGCACGAACTACGACAAGCACCTGTACATGACCGCGGGCGGCAACCTCGTCTTCGGCTCGTGGGTGGGTTCCGCGGCGGTCGTCACGAGCCCGCTCGGCTACGCCGACGGCAGGTGGCACAGCGCGGTGGGGGTCTTGGATTCCTCCGGGCGGAAGCTCTACGTCGATGGAGTGCTCGTCGCTCAGAGCAGCGTCACCGGCGCGGATACGACGAGCGGGTACTGGCGGATCGGCGGCGGCAACCTCGGAAGCTGGCCCGGCGCGACGTCGAACTCCTACTTCCGCGGGGCGCTGGACGAGTTCGCCGTGTACAACGGCGGCCTGAGTGCCAACGAGATCGCCCGCCATTACGCGCTCGGGGCGCAGGACGTCGCGTCTCCGACGACGCCCTCCGGCCTGACGGCCACCCACGGCTCCGGTGGCGTGACCGTGTCGTGGACGGCATCCACCGACAACACCGGCGTACTGGAGTACCGCGTCTACCGGAGCACGTCGGCCGACTTCACTCCTGACGCCGATTCGTTCCTCGCGGCCACCGCGACGACCTCGTACCATGAGGACGCCCCGGCACTGGGCACGTACTACTACCTGGTGACCGCGGTCGACGGCGCCGAGAACGAGAGCCCGCCGTCGGCGCCCCGACAGCTCCTCGTCGCCGACATCGACGCCCCCACGGCACCGGCCAGCCCGGCCGCCACGCAGGCCGGCGCGAATGGCGCGACCGTCACGTGGGCGCCGTCCGCGGACAACGTCGATGTAGTGGATTACGCGATCTACAGGGGGGATGCCGCGGGCTTCGCCATCGCCGACGGCACCCTGGTCGGCACGGTCAGCAGCACCTCGTTCAGCGAGAGCGGACTCTCCGCGGGCGCGCACTACTACCGTGTCGTCGCGCGAGACGCGGCCGGCAACGTCAGTCAGCCCTCCGACACCGCGATGGTGACGATCATCCCGCCGGATGTGACCGCCCCGAGCGCACCCGGAGGCTTCACGGCGACGCTGTCCAGCGGAACCAACGTGACGCTCTCGTGGAACGCCTCGACCGATGACCGAGGCGTCAGTTCCTACGTGCTGTACCGGAGCCTCGTCGCGGACTTCACCCCGAGCGCGGGCAACCGCATCGCGGAGGTCACGACGCCGGGTCACGTCGATACGGGGCGTGCCGCCGGCACGTGGTACTACAAGGTGACCGCGCAGGATGCCGCGGGCAACGTCAGCGCGCCCTCGTCCGCGTCAGTGACCATCCAGCCGCCGTCGCAGGCAGTCGAGGTGACCCTCACGCCTACGGAGGATGCAATGGTCGCGCAGGCGGCGCCGACGACCCTGTACGGTTCGTCGAACCAGCTGTCGGCGCGGGGCACCAGCGGAACGATCGAGTCTTTCGTCCGGCTTCAGCTGCCCGCCGCGCCGGCGGGAACGGTGCTGACAAGCGCCGTGCTGGCCGTCCGCACATCGAACGACAGCACCGCCGCGACGACGGACACTCCGCAATTCCGGCTGGTGACGGGCGCCTGGACCGAGGACGCCGTCAACTGGAACAACCGTCCGACCACGACGGCGACCGGCGTGCTGGGCACTCTCACCGGTGCGACAGCGCTCAACTCGGCCTACACCGTCACCCTCGGCGCCGACGGGCTGTCCTCCTTCCTCGGCCAGACGGTGACTCTCCGCATGTCGGGAACCAACGGCGACAACGTCCGCCTGTGGTCCGCAGAGGCGTCGACGGCCTACCGGCCGACGCTGCGGCTGACATTCACGCCCGCCTCCGGTCCTGACACGCAGGCGCCGACGGTGCCGACCGGGCTCGCGACCTCCGTCGCCGGCAATGCGAACGTGACCCTCACCTGGTCGCCGTCGACGGACAACGTCGGCGTCACCGGCTACACCGTGTACCGCGGGGCGACTGGGGGATTCACGCCGGATGCCACCTCGAAGATCGCGGACGTGACGACGCCGTCGTATACCGACAACGGCCGGACATCGGGCGTCTGGTACTACAAGGTGACCGCGCGCGATGCGGAGAACAACGTCAGCGCGGCGTCCGCGAGCACCTACGCGACCATCCTCGCCAACGGCGGGACACCGGTCGAGATCACCGTCCCGATCACCGACGACGCCATGGTCGCGCAGTCGTCTCCGACGACGCTCTACGGCACGTCGAATCAGCTGTCGTCGCGCGGCACCGGGGGTGCGATCGAGTCGTTCCTCGCTGTCCCGCTTCCGGCCGCTCCCGCGGGCACTGCGCTCACGGCCGCCGTCCTCTCGGTGCGGACGTCGACCGACAGCACGGCGGCGTCCGTGGACGCGCACGACTTCCGCCTGATGTCCGGAGCGTGGACCGAAGCCGCCGTGAACTGGAACAACCGGCCGCTGACGGCGACGTCAGGGGTTCTCGGCAGCCTCACCGGGGCGACGTCGACGAACGCCCCCTACACCGTCACACTGACCACGGGCCCACTCGCATCCGCCCTCGGCCAGACTGTGACGCTGCGGGTGTCGAGCGCCGGGGGTGACAACGTCCGGCTCTGGTCGGCGGAAGCGACATCGGCGACATACCGGCCGTCCGTGAAGCTCACCTTCACGCCCGTCGCGGGCCCAGACACGGAGGCGCCTTCGGTGCCCACGGGTCTCGCCGCATCCGTCGCAGGCAACGCCGACGTCGGGCTCACCTGGAGCGCATCCACCGACAACACCGGGGTCACCGGCTACACGGTCTACCGCGGGACCGCTGCGAGCTTCACCGCCGACGCGTCCTCCCGGCTGTCCGACGTCAGCGCTTCGTCGTACACCGACAACGGACGGCCGACAGGCACCTGGTACTACCGGGTGACCGCGCGGGATGCCGCCGGCAATGTCAGCGCCGCTTCGTCCTCCGTCTCGGCGACCATTTCGCCGCCGGTCGTGCCGCCCGTCGTGCAGTCGGTCGTCACCACCGCCGACACGATGGCCGCGGCGAGCAACGCTGCGGCCACCTACGGCACGACCAACCAGCTGTCGTCTCGCTTCAGCACCGGGATCGAGTCGTTCCTGTCGTTCGCCCTTCCCGCCGCACCGGCGGGAATGCAGCTGACGGCCGCGTCGCTGTCGGTGCGAACGTCGACGGACTCCACCGCGGCCTCCAGCGACACCCATGTCTTCCACCTGATGTCCGGACCATGGGATGAGGCGACCATGACGTGGAACACCCGTATCACGCAGACCTCGTCCGGGGTGATCGGAGAGCTGGCCGGTGCCGGCGCCACCAACACCGCCTACGCCGTGACGATCCGGGCGGCCGACCTCGCAGGCCTGTCGGGTCAGACGATCACGATGCGCATGTCGAGCACGGCGGGTGCGGACAACCTGCGGATCTGGTCGCGCGAGGCCACCAACACGTCGTATCGCCCGACGCTGACGCTCACGTACACGGCGGTGCCGTAGAGCACGCAGATCGCCGAGATGGGGGGACCCGGCGGCCGGGGCGCCCCGCGGACAACGGGAGGTGACGCGATGGCCCCGTCTCCGATGTCGCGGCGCGGCTTCCTCATCGGCGGGCTGTCGACGGTGGTCCTGGCCGGCTGCTCGGCACCGCCCCGCGCGGGCAGGAACCTGTCCGAGACGGTCACGCCTTCTCCCTCCCCTTCGAGCGCGCCCTCTCCCTCGCGCGCACCCCTCGCCTCCGACGTGCGCGAGCTCATCAGCCGGCCGACGTTCTACGTCGGTCATCGCGGCAGCGGCGACAACTGGCCGGAGCACACTCTCACCGCCTATCGGAACTCTCTCCAGGCGGGCGCCGAGGCGATCGAGATCTCGGTGTGCTCGACGTCGGACGGCGTGCTGATCTGCCACCACGACCTGTCGGGCGCACGCGTGCTCGGTGTCGACAGGAAGATCGCCGACATGACCTGGAGCGAGGTGAGCGCGCTGTCCGTGAACGCTCGGAGCTGGCTGGGAGTGAGCACCCCCCTGGAGCCCGTCGCGAGGCTCGAGGACGTCCTGCGCGAGCTCGACCCGGCCACGCTCGTCTTCATCGAAGACAAGCAGGGGACGAACACGGCTCTCCTGCTGGACGCGCTCGACGCTCAGCCCCGTGCGACGGAGCGCTTCGTCTGGAAGCAGTGGGCACCGGCCTCGCAGGTGCGCGCTGCGAAGGAGCGAGGCTATTGCGCGTGGGGCTACTTCGACGTGGAGCAGATCGACCGCCTGGATGAGTTCGCCGTGACTTTCGACATCCTCGGGCTGCCGGTGTCGGCGCCCGAAGAGGTGATCAGGCGGGTCGTGGCCACGGGCGTCCCGCTGATGTGCTGGGAGGTGCGGTTCCACGACGAGGTGGAACGGCTCACCGGCCTCGGGGTCTCCGGGCTGATGTGCTCCAATGTGGGCTACCTCGTCGACGGCAGACCCGCCGACCGGGACACCTTCGCCACCGGCCGCAGAGCGCCCGGCGACCTCCCTGCGGCCATCGACACGCTGGGCTGGTCCGCTCAACCGTCGTTCATCCCGGACCGGGCGTCCCTGCGCATCCAGCGGATGGATGCGACCAGCTACCTGATGGGCTCACTCGCCGTTCCCGGAAGGGAACTGAGTCGTCTGGACCTGACGATCGTCTGGCCGGATGCCCTCCCTCCCCGCGGCGCCGTCGGCGCGGTATTCGCCTTGAGCGGTGACGCGCCGGGAGGGCAGGGCGGACGCGGCGACGCCGACGGCTATCAGTTCTCTCTGGACGTCGACGGCACGATCGCGCTCGCGCGCTATGAGCGCGGCGTCACCGGACCCGACCTGGCCACAGGTACGGTCGACGCGCCGGGCGCCGGAGACGCGGTGCGGATCCGGATCGATGTGTCCGGCGACAGCGTGCGCGCCACCGCCGACGGCGGTGAACCGATCGAGGCCAAGACCGCGAAGTCCGACGTCAGAGGGCCCTGGATCCGCCTGTTCAAGGACTACACGTCGAACCACGCGGTGGAGTTCTCGCAGGTGCGAGTGGCGGCGAGCTAGCGTTCTCCGAGTATTCCGTTACCGGAATGTACCGCCTGCGCCGTCGCCCCGCCCGTGTGTCCGTCCCAAGGATCCGCGGTCACGCCCGCTTGGGGAACGGGCGTCCACCGGTGATGCCAGCGCCAGTGTGCACCTGACGGGCAGCGGCGGGTGACGACCGCGGATCCAGCTGTTGGCGGCCGGCGACGCCATTGTCGCCGGCCTGGTCGTTGGGGAGGGAGCATCAGTAGGCCCCCTTCGGTGCGATCATGACCTTCGCCGTACGCCACATGATCATGATGTCGGTGGCGATCGACCAGTTCTCGACGTAACGCAGGTCCAGTCGCACGCTGTCGGCCCACGAGAGGTCGCTGCGGCCGCTGATCTGCCAGAGGCCGGTGATGCCCGGCTTGATGTAGAGCCGGCGATACACGCTCCCGTCGTACGACGTCACCTCGTTCGGAAGCGGCGGCCGTGGGCCGACGATGCTCATGTCACCGCGCAGCACGTTGACGAACTGCGGCAGCTCGTCGATCGAGAACCTGCGGAGGATCGCGCCCACTCGCGTCACCCGAGGGTCGCGCTTCACCTTGAACAGGGGCCCTGCGCCATCGTTCTCGGCAAGCAGCTCCGCGCGTCGCGCCTCGGCGTCGACGACCATGGTGCGGAACTTGAGCATCGAGAACTGGCGGCCGTCGCGACCCACCCGCAGCTGGTGGAACAGCACCGGGCCGCGCGAGTCGAGCTTGATCGCGATGGCCACGAACGGGGCGATGAGCGCGATCGCCAGGAGCGCCAGGAGCGACAGCACCACATCCATCCCCCGCTTGATGGCGTGGATGCCGCCCTCGAACTCGGGGATCTTCACCTGGACGAGCGGCAGCCCGTCGAGGGGCCGCAGCGACAATCGGGGTCCTGCCACGTCCGTCAGGCGGTTGCACAGCACGAGTTCGGCCGCACTGCCCTCGAGCTCCCATCCCAGCCGCCGGACGAAGTCGCGGTCGTCGTCCGGCGTGCTGGCGACGACGATGGTGTCGGCACCGGCCTGTCGGCCGTAGGCCGCGGTGAGCCGGATCGACCCGATCACGGGGTAGAGATGGTCCTCGATGTCGAAGGGCTCGGACCCGCCGTCCGTCGTCGTCGCCCCGATCACGAGGTACGCGTGATGAGGGTCGTGCACGAGCTTCTCGATGACGTACTCGACGTCGTCGCGCGTGCCCGCGACGACGACTCGTGAGACGCACTCGCCGCGCTCGCGCTCGTGGATCAGCCACCTGCGCCAGAGCCAGCGGTTCAGTTCCAGCGCGACGAGCCCGACGGGCAGCGCGATGAGGAGCTGTGCGCGCAGCCCGGGCAGCTGCGCCAGGATGAAGACGGTCGACAGGATGCCGAAAGCGAAGCCGGTCGCATGCCCGATGCGCATGTACTCGGCCGCTCCCGCGCCCACCACGGATGGTTCCCGCGTGTGGGCGAGCGCCAGGAGCGTCATCCACGCGCAGATGACGAAGAGCCCGATGCGAGCGGGCCCCGCGAGCTGTGCGAAGGGCACGCCGAGGGCGGACTCGAAGACGATGGCCGCGGCGACGGCCGCGGCGATGCAGGCCGCGTCGGTTGCGACCAGCCGTCGCCGGTAGCGCCGCTCCCAGAGGTGGCGGCGCTCCAGCGACGGCTGCGCGCGAGGGGCGATCGCGTCGGGGAGGACATCCCGCAGCGGGCGCGTCCGTGGTGGGCGTCGGAGGAGCGTTCGGGTCACTCCTCCGGCGCCCGTCGGCGCCGCTTCGATCGCGGTCGGCTTCAGGCCGCGGTCCACCGCGCGCACGATGACGCGTCCCTAGCAGACATGTACTTCCCCAGAAGCCCGCGCGACGGCACGCCGAACGGGCCATACAACCCCAATGCGCAGACCCGGCCGGGTTGTCGGGTCGTTTGGGGACGCTCGATTCGGGTTCGAACTCCCCTGCGCCCTGTAAATGTACTGCGGCAGCCCGTCGATCGGAAGACTCTTGTCCCGAAAACTTGACAAGCGTTAATCGCACCCTGTAATGCGCAGTGTGGTCCGCGGTGTCGACTCAGCCGATCAGACTGATCAGCGCGTCGAGCCCCATGCCGTAGTTGATGCGCACGGTCGGCAGGGCGAGCTTGTCGGTGCCGATCATGACGTAGCCGGGCTCGATCGTGCGGGCCATCTCCCAGCCCGCCTGCCGGAGCCCTTCCTTGGCGGTGTCGCTGTAGTGCCCGAACGGATAGGCCATGATCTCCTTCACGCCCAGCACCCCGGCGGATGCCTGCATGTCGGCGACGATCTCGGGTACGCCCAGGTTCGTGATCAGGCCGTCGCCGTTCGCCCCCGCGCGGTGCATGTCGTGGGTGTGCGAGCGGCGGAGCACGTACATGTTCGGCGGCGGATCCTGCCGGTAGGCGGTGATCATGAACGACGTCGTCAGCACCTGGTGCGCGTCGACGAGCGGCGCGGCGAGGTCGAACCACGTCTGATCGGCGTCGTCGTCGGTCACGATCACCGAGTGGTTCGGCAGGAACAGCCGTCCGTCGATGAACGCCGACAGCTCGTCCCACGTCGGCAGGTAGAAGCCCGTCGTCGCGATGTGGTTCAGGTGCGCGTCGAAGTCGCCGATGTAGGCGTAGTTGCCGCGCAGCCAGCCGCTCTCGCCCTCGGGGTTCGCGGTGAACTGGTGATACATGAGGATCGGGATGCGGGCGTCCTCGGCCGCGTTCTGCTCGGGGCTCATCCACGCGCCGTGGAGCGTGACGCGGCGGTCGGTGCACGCCACGGGCTCGGAGCCGTTCACGCGTGCCGGCGCTGCGAAGGCTGCGGCATCCGCCGGCGTCGCGTACCACCCGGCGAACACCAGCCCGTCGCGCGAAGGGATCGGCAGGCCCGCGTAGAGCGCGCCCTGGGTCTGCAGCATGGGCGCGTCGACGATGCCGTCTCCGGCGAAGCTCACCGCGCAGGCGGCGGGGTCGGCGGCCGTCGCCAGCAGTTGCTCCTCCGGCGTGAGCGGCGTGGGTGTCGGCGTGGGCATGGAGGTCGGCGTCGGTGCGGCGCTGGGCGCGGCATCCGTCTTCCGGTCTTCCGCGCCCGCGCGTGCGAAGCCGATCGCCGCGACAGTGCCCCCGATGACGGCGAGCACCACCACGGCGCCTGCGATGCCCGCGAAGAGGCGGCGCCCACGTCGCCGCGATTGCGGTCGCGCGGGACCCGTTCCGAAACTGGCCATGCGAGACTCCCCGAGTCCGGACCGCGCATCCCCACGTGCGATCTCTGCTCGGATGCTACTCGGATGCCGCGACCCATCGCCGGGCGTGCCGCGCCGGTTGTGGATGAACCGCGCGGCGGGCATTCCCCCGCGCTCGCTACGCTCGGGTGCCATGCTGCCCCAGGACTGGATCGAACATCGGCGCCCCGACGGCGAAGTGCTGGGCTGGATGCGCGCCGACGGCGAGGGGTTCCGCGTCTTCGACCTCCTGGGTCGCGAGCGAACGCCGGGCGGACCCGACGGCGAGCCGCTCGACTGGCTCGTCGCCGAAGAGCTGCTCGACGAGCTCGGCATCGGCTACCTCGCCGATCGCTGGACCCTGCGCCTGCCCGACGGCACCGAGCGCCCGGTGCGCATCGCCGAGGCGAGCCCGCGGGGCGTCACCGTCGTCGCCGACGAGTTCGGCATGGCGTCCGCGGTCGGCGGCGATCCGGAGCGGTTCCGGCTGCCGTTTCCCGTGACCGGCGAGCTCTCGCCGCGCTGACAGAGGCCGGGGCCGCAGGGGAGCGGTCACACCGCGGAAGCTCGCACGGCGTCGGACTCACACCGGCGCGCCACGTGGGTACAGTGGCGGCATGACGACGCTCGTGCTCACCGTGGTCGGCGACGACCGGTCCGGACTCGTGGCGGCGGTCGCCGATGTCGTCGGCACCCACGGCGGCAACTGGGAGAACAGCCAGCTGGCCGAGCTGTCGGGCGCATTCGCCGGCATCATCGAGGTGTCGGTGCCGGCGGACCGCGCCGATGAGCTGAGCGAGGCGCTCTCCGTGCTCGACGGACTGCTGAAGGTCACGGTGCACCCCGGCACCGAGGAGCCGCCGCCCGCGACGGCGCGACCGCTGACGATGCAGGTGATCGGCAACGACCGCCCCGGGATCGTCCGCGACATCTCCACCGCGCTCCGCAACCACGGCGTGAGCATCGACAATCTGACCACCCGCACGGCGGATGCCCCCATGTACGGCGGACGGCTCTTCGAGGCCACGATCGTGGCCAGGGTTCCGGCATCCGTCGATCTCGACGCGCTCACCGCAGAGCTCGAGCGCCTCGCCACCGAGATCCAGGTCGACGTCATGCTCGCGCCCTGACCGCACGCGCGCCGCGCGATCTGCGCCACCTTCACTTCCCGTCGCACCGGCGACGGGCGTGCAGCAGGAACTGACCGCGGAGCGGAGCACCCGGCGACGGGCGTCAGACGAGGTCGCGCAGCCGTGCGCTCAGGCCGGTGCCGTCGCCCGCGCGCCGCTCGTAGCCCACGGCGATGATGAGCAGCACCGCGCCGACGACCGACAGGGTGATCCACCAGGGCATGGCCTCGATGCCGCGACCGATCTGCACCATGAACGCGAGCACGTTCTCGATGGGCAGCACCACGATGCCGATGACGAACGGCGCAGCGAGCCGCTGCGTGGCGCCGACGAGGATCGCGACGAGGGCGATCGCCATGACGAGGATCGCCCGCCACGTCCGCGGATCGGTGTAGGTCGCGGCGACCGAGGCGCTCAGCATCGTCACGAGCCCCGGCCCGAGCAGCGGCCACGATCCGGTCCAGCCGGCGGGCCACGCGCCGAGGTCGCGGAACGGCGGGTCGGCCGCGGGCCGGCGCACGGCCAGCGCGCCGGCGGCGAGCAGGAACAGGCCGAGCGGCAGCGAGAACCACTCGACCCGCAGGTCGCGGGGACTCCACGCCACCACCGCCGTCACGAACGACACCGCGAACAGGAACCACACCGGCGGCAGCCCCGTCGGTCCGCGCAGTCCGCGAGCGGCGACGGCCAGCATGAGGGTGAGCAGACCGAGCAGCAGCGCCCACATCGTCCAGATCACGAACCAGTCGCGCTCGATCGCGGGCCAGGTCGCCACCCCCAGGATCGCCACGGCGGGACCGCCCAGCCACCGGGTGCCGGCGAGTCGCGATCCCGTGCGCGCGAGTCGGTGGAGGCTCCGTGCCGCGCTCGCCGCAGCGCCGCCGCCGACCAGCCCGAACGCGAGGGCGGCGACGATCACCGGATCCGTGGGCGCCGGGTCGAGGCCGGCGCCCCACCGCAGGCCCTGCACCGCCGCAGCCGTCGCCGCGACGATCGCCACGGCGAGCGTCGGGGTGCGCAGCACCCGCAGCCGGCGTATGCGTGGGCGGGAGGCGCGGGTGACGACGACGGATGCCGCGCCCAGCGCCCACGCCGCTGCGATGAAGGCGAGGGCCCGGACAGGGAAGCCCGGGTCGACCGAAGCGGTCAGGATCGCGGCATCCCTCCCGCTCAGCACTGTTCCGGCCAGCGTCGTCCCGCTCAGGGCGAGGGCGAAGAGCACGGGCACCACCGCGACGGCGAGGCCGACCGTGTACAGGCCGATCGCGCGGCGGCCGCGCGCGGTGAGCACGACGCCGACGACCGCGGCGCCGAGCGCGGGAGGCAGCAGGTACGGCTCGAGACCCGTGACGCCCGCGATGCCCCAGGCGCTCCACAGGGCGCCCGTGAACGCGGCGCCGGCGAGCGGCCACGCATAGCGGCGAGGCGCGACGAGGGCCGTCGCGGCGAATCCGGTGCCGAGGATCACGAGCACGAGAAGGGTCGTGGGAAGCCCCGCCGACGTCCGCACGAGTGCGAGCGCGACGGCGATCGCCGCGGTGAGAAGAGCGGATGCCTCGACCGCGCGTCCCGCCGCTGCCGCCTGGGCGTGCGGCAGCCGGCGCTCGAGCGAGTCGGCGATCAGGTCGGCCGAGGCCAGCACGCCGGCGACGACCGCGGCGATCATCGGGAGCACGATGGGCGATCCGCTCATCGGCAGGAGCTGAGCGCCGAGGCACACGACGACCACCGCGATGGCCGGGACGAGCGTCGCGGCGGCCAAAGTGCGAACCACCAGCCCGAGGCCGCGGCGCGTCGTCGTGACGAGGGTCAGCGCGAGGCCGAAGATGACCGCCGTCGACAGCGCCGTCCAGCCGCTGCGTTCAAAGACCACCTGCAGCACGCCGATCGCGAACGGCACCGCGGTCACCACGAGCACGGCGTACCACTCGCGCGACGGGACGCGACGGGCGAACGTCACCGCGATGGCGACGATGCCCGCCGCGCACGTGGTGAGGCACACCACGACGAGGGCGTCCGCCCCGGCCCGGCCGAGTGCGGTGGCGAGCACCACCAGCGCGTACGCGAAGCCCGCGCCCACGTGCACGAAACGGCCCGCCCGCGGCACTGTCAGTGCGAGCACGCCGATCGACGCGACGACCGCGGCGCCGGCCCACAGCGTGAGGTTCACCGCGAGAGCGCTGTCGCGCCACGACAGCACCGCCGCGAACACGACAGCCGCGTGGGCGCCGGCGACGAGCGGCATGCGTACGGCGGCGGACGCGCCGCGCATCCGTGTGGCGACGATCGCGCCGGCGGTCACGGCAGCGACGAGCCCGACCACGACGCGCGTCCACGCCTCCAGTCCCGGCAGCGACAGCACGGTGAGGAACGCGAGCACCGCGTACCAGGCCCCGAGGAAGCCGAGCCATCGCGTGCCGAGGGGCTGCGGCATCCGTTCTCCGTCGGGCTCGGCGGTGAGGGTGGTCCCATCCGGGGAGGCGCCGACGCGTCCGGCGACTGCGCTGCCCGACACCACGGGGGTTCGGGGCGCGTCCGGTGCATCTGGGGCGTGCGCCGCACGCCCCGAATGCACGGCGTGCGCCCCAAACCCGTGCTCGGGGGTGGATGCCGCGACTTCGGCTGCGTCGATCGGCTCTCGGTTGCGCGTGAGGCCGGCGAACGACGCGAGCGACAGGGCGAGGGCCGCGAGTCCCGCCGTCAGGCCGACCGCGCCGCCGGGCAGCACGAACATGCGGTCGGCGGTCGGGCTCAGCAGCGCGCCGGCGAGCGACAGGAACGCCGTGAGCGTCGGGATCGCGGCGATGATCGCCACCACCGTGACGGCCCCGATGAAGAGCGCTCCGCGCGCGACCATGCGATGCAGCGGGGTGAGCGCGCCGACGGCGACGAGTCCGACACCCGCGGCGACCGGGAATGCCGCGAACCATGTCGCGATGCCGAGCGGGGGCATCTCGAGCGGCAGCACCGATGTCGCGCCGACGATCGCCGCGCCGGCGACGCCGCTCCACAGCCGTCCCGCAGGGTGGTGCGCCGAGGCGACGGCGATCGCTGCGATCGACACCATCGTCGCGCTGACGAGGTACGCGGTCGGCACGGCGGTGGCGGCATCCGTTCCCCAGACGGCGACCAGTGCGGCGGCCGCGAAGCCGAACTGCGCCACCGTCAGCGCCGTACGCTCCGCGCGGAGCGGGCGGCCGAAGCCGGTGACCACGCGGCCGGCGAGGGTCACCAAGGCGCTTGCGGCCGCCGCCGCGGCGAGGCAGCCCGCGGTCGTCGCGAGCGCCGAGAGCGCGCCCAGGGCGAGCAGGAGCGGGACGAAGGCGAGCGACAGCATGCCGATCCAGAGCCAGACACGGATGCCGGCGCGCGGCCCGAGTGCCGTCAGCGCGCCGCCCGCGACCAGCGTGGCGAGCGCGGTGAAGACCCAGCCGTTCGCGTCCGGCGGCAGGAGTGGCAGCGCCGCTGTGACGGTGAGCGCGACGAACACGACGCCGAGGGTCCCGATCGCCTCGGCCGAGAATCGCAGGCGCCGACGGGCAAGGAGCGCGGAGCCGGCGAGGAAGGCCGCCGCGATCGTCGCGATGATCGCCGCGCGTGGCCAGGGATCGGCGAGGTCGGGGTTGAAGAACGTGAACACCACGGCGGCGACGGCCACGAGCGCGGCGCCGGCGACCGCCAGCACCGACTGCACGGTTGCGGACGCCCGCGCCGCACCGGCTCCCGGGTGTGCGACGTCCACGTCGCCCGGGCCATCCGCCGTCGCATGGTGCCCCGGGGTCTGAGGTGCGGGGTCGGCCGCGCGTGCGGCGCTCACGGGGACAGGCGTGAGCGGCACCTTTTCGAGCAGAGCCTGTCTCGCCCGCAGCGCGTCGGCGGCGTTCCGCGACGCGAGCCAGAGGTCGCTGCCGACGGTGCCGGAGAAGTCGGCGCCGCAGGCGGGGCACCGCTGCGCGTCGACGATCCCCGCGGCGCAGACCGGGCATCGCACGACGTCGAGCAGCTCCGCGATCGCGGTGTCGCTCCAGGCGTGCGTGCGCCGCTCGCTCGCCGTCCCGGGACTCATGCGTCGTCCTCCCTGGCGGCGATCGCCGCCGGATGGTCGTCGGGCACCCATTCGAGGATGTCGCCGGGCTGGCACTCCAGCACGCGGCAGATCGCGTCGAGCGTCGTGAAGCGCACCGCCTTCGCGCGGCCGTTCTTGAGCACCGACACATTGGCCGGTGTGATGTCGATCGCCGCCGCGAAATCGGTGACCGACATCTTCTTCTTCGCCAGCTGCACGTCGAGGTTGATGATGATCGGCATCACACCACCTCCGAGAGGTCGTGCTCGAGCTGCGACGCCTTGCGCAGCAGCCCTCGGAGCACGACCAGCAGGAGCGACAGCCCCGCGCCCACCACGATCCCGAGCAGGCACAGCAGCACGATCGACGGCGATCCGGCCGGCGCAGTGAGCAGGAGGCCGAGCGTCGTGACGACGAGGACCGTGGCGAAGACGACGGCCCAGAGGCTGACGTCGACCCACACGAACGCGCGCGGCGTGAAGATGCTGTCAGCGCGCACGAGCGTCAGGAGCCGCCAGACGCAGACGAGCACCACCTGCGCGCAGAGGGTGAAGATCACGCCGATGACGATTCCGGGCACCTCGAGGTAGGCGAGGTACGGATACATTCCCGCGAGCGACCGCGCCATGCCGGGAAGCACAACGACCTGGCAGAGCAGCAGCAGGCCGATCAGAACGGCGATGATCGCCTTGAGAACCACGATCGTTGTCGGGCGCATCATGAACCTATCGATAAACGGCAAGGACCTATCGAAAAACAATAGCCTCGGCATCCGCCCCCCGCGCAAGAGGGAATCCTGGGAAGCGTCTGGCAACGGGGCGGTGTGGGCGAGGGCTGGTCTGCGGCGACCGCGCCGAGTAGCGTGCCGACGCATGGGCTCACTGATGTACTTCAACTCCGCGTCGCTCGACGGCTACATCGCCGGCCCCGACGGACGGTGGGACTGGGCGACGCCCGACGCCGAGGTGCACTCGTTCGTGAACGACCTCGTGGCTCCCGCGACCACCCATCTGCTCGGGCGCCGCGCCTACGAGGTCATGAAGGTGTGGGACGACCTCCCTCTCGACGATCTGCCTCCCGTCGAGCGGGAGTTCGCGCTGCAGTGGCGCGATGTCGACAAGGTCGTCTACTCGCAGACCCTCGAGGCTGTGTCGACCGGTCGCACGGAACTGCGTCCGGCCTTCGACCCCGAGGAGGTGAGGGCGATGACGGATGCCTCGGCCACCCCGCTCGCCATCGGCGGCGGCCGTCTCGCCTCGGCCGCGGCGCGCGCAGGGGTGCTCGATGAGGTGCACGTCGTCGTGGCGCCCGCGGTCGTCGGCGGCGGCATCCGTTTCCTCGATGAGGGGCTGCGGCTGGATCTGGAGCTGTTCGCCGAGCGCCGCTTCGGCAACGGTTCGGTGTACCTCGGGTACCGCGTGCAGAGGGGAGATGACGGCTGACCTCCCTCGCGTAGGGATCGGCGAGCGGGCCGGTCGCCGGCTCTCAGCTCCGACGCGCGATCGGCACTCCGAGCGGCAGATCGACGAAGGACCCGCCGAGGAGTTCGCCGGGATCGGGTTCCGGTGGCCGCTCCCCGTTCGCCTGCGTCAGTCGTTGCATGGCGTCGTCCGCGGGCTCGTAGCCGATGGCGCGCCCGGGTTCGAGCGAGAACCAGCCCGGCCCGTTGTTCGAGACGCCCCACACGACGTGGTGTCCCGGGGCGTCGAAGGCGATGGCCGCCTCGAAAAGCCTCGCGGTGTCGTCGACCGACAACCACGTGGCCGCGGTGCGCCCTGCGGACGGGGCCCGTCCGAACGTGCAGAGGCGGGCGGAGACCACGCTCATGCCGTAGCGGTCGGCGAACAGCGCTCCCAGCGCCTCGATCGCCACCTTCGTCACGCCGTAATAGGTGTCGGGGCGCGCGGCATGCTCGTCCGCACGTGATCCGGGCAGATAGCCGACGGCGTGGATCGAGCTGGCGAGCAGCACCCGCCGCACACCGGCGGCCTGGGCGCTTTCCAAAGCGACCCGGGTTCCGTCCACGTTCGCGGCGAGGAGGTCGGCCCACGCCGCTTCCGAGGAGATTCCCGCAAGGTGGATCAGCGCGTCGGCGCCGGTCAGCACGGCTGTCAGCGCTGCCGCGTCGGCGACGGAGCAGGTGCTCCAGGTGCCCGGCGACTGCGCGGCATCCGAGGGCAGCGCGATGTCCACCAGTCTCAGCTCATGTCGGCGCGCCAGCAGCGGGACGACGGCGCGGCCGATGGTCCCGGCTGCTCCGGTGACAACGACGGTGGACATCGGCCGCCCCTACACGTTCAGCAGTCGGCGGGTCTCTTCGAGCCGCGCGTGCGGGACGAACTGCCCGAAGGTGTCGTTGGCGAAGAAGGTCACACCGTCGGTGAGGTCGCGGTGCGTGCGGAGGACTTCGCGCTGGTACTCGTAGCTGCGGATGTCGTCCAGGTGCGTTCTGTACGCGTACCAGGGGTCGACGAAATCGACCGCGTACAGCGTGCGGGCCCGCATGTCAGCCTTGCTCCGAAGATTCGGGATGATCTCCGTGCGCTCGACCAGCACCGCGAAGGTCGACACGATGATGGCGTCGAGGGCGTCGTAGCACTCATCCGTCATGCCCCAGACCTCCCGCTCCACATCCGCGCGCCAGTAGCTGTCCATCCAGTAGATCTGACGTTCGCCCATCGCCGCGCGCAACCCCGTGAAGAACGCCTGGATGCCCGCGCGACGCTCCGCGGTGAGTTCGGGGGCGTTGTCGGGGTGCCAGATCCCCAGCAGACCGAACTGGTTGCCCAGGAGCACGCCGTCCACCTCGAAATCGGCGACGAATGCGGCAGTCTGGCGGGCGACGAACTCACCTGCGAGCGTCCCGGCCGGGATGCCGTCAGGCCAGCCGGCGTAGGCGCGCGGATCGTGGTTGAGCGGGAGGGTGACGTCGATGAGCCCGGGGATCTCGTGACCGCCGGCGTCGGCGCGTGCGGCCGCGACCTCGGGATGGCGGACGGTCTTCCACTCGCTGCGACAGAACTCGGGACCCGGCTCGAGATACTCCAGCAGTCGCAGACGGATGCCTCGGCGGGAGGCCTCCGCACGCAACGCGGCGTAGATGCCCGCGAGCGTCCGGTAGTCCATCGTCTGCTCGGACAGCACCATCATCGGCCCCGCGGAGTACGGGTTCGAGGAGCGCTCGCCACCCTCCCGGACGCGCTCCAGCCAGTTCGCGTTGTGGTCGCGCACCGACTTCTCGAAGGTCTTGCCCCCTTCCGGATCCCAGGCGTAGGCGTTGTACCGCGCCCAGTCGAAGGTCTCGTCGACACCGTGAGGTCCTCGCCAGTCGAGGACATGATCCCCGTTGCCGGCGCAGAACACCACGGTCAGGTCATTGCCCGCGATCCATTCCTCGTGGTGGTCGAAGAACGCCTCCACGCCCGCGGCCGGAGCACGGAGGTCGTCGAAGATCTTGGGGGTCACCCAGAGGCAGACTTCGTGGGGCATGGTCATGCTGTTCCTTTCAGTGCGGACAGTGCCGCGATCACACGGGAGTGGGCTGCGACCCTCGTCAGAATCGCGGCAGTCGGGCGTCGAAGCCCGGGTCGACGGTGCGGGCGTACGACGTGTCGTCACGGACGGTCCGGCCCGATGCGATGTACGCACGATGCAGGCGGTGCACGACGTCACGCCGGAGCTCCACGCCGAGTCCTGGGCCGGAGGGCACGGCGAGAGCTCCGCCGGTGAAGTCGGCCGCTTCGCGCTCCACGATGTCGTCGTGTGCGTTCCAGGGGTAGTGCGTGTCACTGGCGTAGGTGAGCGCCCGGGATGCTGCAGCCACATGGGTCATCGCGGCCAGCGACACGCCGAGGTGGGAGTTGGAGTGCATGGAGACGCCGAGTCCGGCATCCGCGCACTCCTGAGCGAGAGCCAATGCCGGGCGCAAGCCGCCCCAATAGTGATGGTCCGCGAGCACGATGTCCAGTGCCGATGCGGCGACCACGGACTCGAGATCCTGCCGCGTGTTGATGATCATGTTGCTCGCGAGGGGGAGTGCGGTGGCGGCACGCACGCGAGCCATGGCGTCGATGCCCAGGACGGGGTCCTCGAGGTAGTCCAGCACGCCCCCGAGCGCCGTCGCGGCAGCGAGAGCTGTCGCCTCGCTCCACGCGCCGTTGGGATCGATGCGCAGCAGTGTGTCGGGCAGCTCGGCGGCCAAGGCGTGTATCGCCGCGATCTCGGTGTCCGGGGCGAAGACCCCCGCCTTGAGCTTGAGCGAACGGAAGCCGAAACGGTCGACGAACATGCGGCCCAGGCGGACGATGCCGTCCGAGTCGAGCGCGGGACCCCATTCGTCGTCGTCTCCTGCCGCGGGATGGCCGCCCCACTTGTAGAAGAGGTACCCGCTGTAATCGACACGGGTGCGCACCGCCCCGCCGAGCAGGTCCACGACGGGAACCCCCTCCAGCCGCGCCCACGCGTCGGTGAGAGCGACATCGAAGGGCGATCGCGCAAGGTTGCGCTGCACGAGCGGCACTTCTGGACTCAGCACCGACGCGACCGCCGCATCCAGCGCGCCCGGGTCTTCCACACGCGCTCCGAGCAGGCGGGGACCGATGGCGCGGATGCGCTCGAGCAACGGGAGATCGCCGCCGGCTTCGCCGAGGCCTACCGTGCCGTCCTCCAAGGTGAGCACGACAAGCGTGCGCAGTGCGAGCGGTTCGTGGACTCCCCATGCGTTGAGGAGGGGCGGGTCCCCGAAGGCGAGCGGGATGACCTCGACCGTCCGTATGCGGCTCACCGGGCGGCCCCATCGGAAGGTCCGGGAGAGGCAGGAAGGCGGCGCGCCCCCTCCCTCTCCCGGACGGCGGTTCCCGTCAGCGCGCGCGCGGACGCCGCACCCCGCGGGCGATGCAGGTCTCGCCGGGGTCGGACGGACCGATGAGCGATCGCGTTGCCGGCCGGAGACGGCGGCCGGCTCGCGCCACCGTCGACATCGCGGGTGGAAGATGCGTCGAGAGGAGCGGTCACGTCGGCCGCAGGGAGGTCTGGCGGACCATCAGTTGAGGCGCGAACTCTGCCTCGTCCGACTCGCCCGATGAATCAGCTTCCAACAACTTGAGCACGGCCGCCGCTCCCATCTTGTCGCCGGCGTGACGGACGCTGGTGAGTGGGACGATGGCGAGCTCCGCGAACTCGATGTCGTCGTAGCCGACGAGGGACAGCGTCTGCGGGATGCTGACGCCTGCCGCGATGAGCCGGTGCATGAGCCCCAGAGCGAGCAGGTCGTTCCCCGCGAAGATCCCGTCGGGGAGCTCGTCGCGGCGCAGCAGCTGCTCCGCGATCTCCTCTCCCGCTCGGGCCGTCTGGAGCGGCACCGTGATGGTCTCGAGCGTGATCCCGGAAGCGGCCGCGTCAACGGCATCCATCGCGCCATCTCGGCGGTCGACCACCTGCGGGTGAGGGCCGCCGACGAACAGCAGGCGACGCCGGCCCTGGCTGATGAGGTGCTCCGTCGCCAGCCGGCCGCCGCTGCGGCCGTCACCGCTGACCGACGGGTAGATCGTGTCGCCCTCGGGCTTGCCGAGAAGGACGAAGGGCGTCCCCTTCCTGCGCAGCTCCACCAGCTCTTCGGGGACAGCTCCGACCGGTGCGATCAGCACGCCGTTGACCTGCTGCGATTCGAAGAATCGCAGGTACTGCCGCTCGCGCTCCGGATTGTCGTCCGCGTTGGCGAGGAGGATGAAGAGGCCATGACGGGCGGCCTCGGTCTCGACGCCCGATGCCAGTTCGGCGAAGAAGGGGTTGCGACTGTTCGCGACGACGAGGCCCAGCGCCTGGCTGCGCCCGACGCGCAGTCGGCGGGCGGCATCGTTGCGCACGTAGCCGAGTTCGGCGATGGATGCCTGCACGCGCGCGAGCATCTCGTCCGAGAGCCTGCTCGGCTGGGTGAGCGCGTAGGACACGGTTGCCCGGGACACTCCGGCATGCGCAGCGACATCGCTGACAGTGACCGTCTGTCGAGTGCTTTCCGTCGTCATGGTGTATCTCCGTCGTAGAGGTGGGCGGACCGGCGCGTACCGCCGGCCCGCCCTGGTGCCGACTATCCCTCGCTGAACGCGAGGTCCATCCGCTCGAGCACCTGAGCAGGTGTGATCGTTGCGTTGAACAGTTCCTGGATGGCCGCGAGGTGCTCCGCCTGCACCTTCGGGTTCGGCCAGAACACGTCCGGGAACGGTGTGTCACGACCCTCCGCCTGGTACTCGCCGACCGCCGCGAGGACAGGACCGGTCTCGAAGTCCTCCGAGGGCAGTGCCGGAGCAGCGCCCGACTCGGTCGCATAGATGGCCTGGCCCTCGCTGGAGGCGAGGAACTCCATGAACCTGCGCGCAAGCTCCGGGTTCTCGGCATCCGCGTTGATGGCGTATTCGATGCCCACCGAAACGGGCAGGTAGGTGTCGGCGGAGTCGTCGGTCGCGGGGAGCGGGGTCATCGAGAACGTCGTGCCCTCGGCCGCGTACTGCTCCGCGTTCGCGGCAGCCGACGTGACCTGGATCGCCCCGAGGGCCGTGCCCTCGCCAAGGCTGGTCATCTGCTCGTCGTAGCCGACACCATTCGGGTTCTCGTTGAAGCACCCGGCGCTCTGCATCTCGGCGTACTGATCCATCGCCGTCTGCCACTCGGACTCGCCGAAGGTGGTCTCGCCGTCGAGCTGCTGCTCGGTGAACCGCGGATCCGGTCCGTAGACGAGAGTGGAGGTGAGCGCGTAGGGCACGAGCTGCGTCGTCCACGCCGACTTCAGGCCGAGAGCGAACGCCACCGTCCCCTTCTCGGTCGCCGCCTTGCAGAAGTCGAGGACGTCGCTCCACGTCTCAGGCGGGGTGAGCCCCGCTGCCTCCAGCGCCTGGTCGTTCCAGACCGCCCCGATGCCGACGACGGTGACGGGGAGGCCGACGAGTGTTCCCTCGCTGTTCTCGGATACGGCCCGCTGCGCGTCGCTGAGGTCGTCGACCCACGACTCGTCCTCCAGCGACATGAGCAGGTCGTCGTCGCCGAGAGTGCGAACGGCGGTGGCGTTGCCGCCGCCCGGCCAGATCCGGAAGACATCCGGTGCCGTGCCGGCGGACAGCTGGGTGCGCAGCGTCTGCTGGTACGAGGCGTCGTCGTTGGCGAACGTGGCCTCGACGGTCACGCCCGGGTTCGCCTCCTCGAAGGCATCGATGACGGCCTGCGCCGGAGCTTCGCCCGCAGCGGAGAAGGTGAGCACGGTTCCCTCTCCTTCCACTGTGTCGCCCGTGGCGGTCGAGCAGCCGGCCAGCGCCAACGCCACGACTGCGGCTGACCCTAGCGCCACCGTGCGCCGGCGTCCTGATGTGAGATTCACTTTTCCTCCTTTGGAATTGGGCGGATGCCCGTAGTGCATGTGTTGCGCGCCGCTGGGACAGTGCCGGGACACTATCCCTTGAGCCCTCCCGCAAAGCCCTTGATCACGTACTTCTGCAGGGAGAAGTACACGATCAGGATCGGGATGACAGTGATGACGAGCCCCGCGAAGATCAGGGGCCAGACCGTGACGTACTGACTGACGAAGCTGTAGATCGCGACGGGGGCCGTGGTGTTGTCGCTGCCCGACAGATAGAGCAGAGGGACGAAGAACTCGTTCCAGATCCCGACCAGATTGAGGATGATCACGGTGCCCGTGACGGGGCGTACCAGAGGGAAGACGACGCTCACGAACGCGCGCACCGGGCCGCAGCCGTCGAGCAGGGCTGCCTCTTCGTAGTCCATCGGCAGCTCACGCAGGAACGTCGTGTAGAGGAAGATCGAGAACGGCATGCCGGTGCCGACATTGATGAGGATCACAGCGGCCAACGATCCGATGAGGTCGAGGTCTCGCATGGTCGTGTACAGGGGCAGCAGCGCGAGCTGGGCGGGGACGATGAGACCGCCGATGAACAGGTAGAACGTCCACCGCGACCAGCCGCGGGTCACCCGGGCGAGCGGATATGCGGCAAGGGCGGAGATGATCACGATGAGTGCCACGCTCACCACAGCGATGACGGCGCTGTTGACCAGCGCGGCTCCGAGCTCGGCCTGCTCCCATGCCTGGACGTAGTTGTCGAGTGTCGGAGGCCATGCGAAGGTGAGTGCTCCCGTGCCGCTGTTGACCGGCTTCAGAGAGACGTTGACCAGTGCGACGAGCGGAATCGCGAAGACGATGGCGGCGAGGATGAGGACGATCTCGCGAATGAGAGTGGTCGCGGTGTAGCGGCGGTACATCAGCTGGCCTTCCGCGAGGTGAGGCGGTACTGCACCGCGGCCAGTCCGGCGATGAGCACCGTCATGACGACGGCGAGAGCCACCGAGAACGGGTACTCGCCGAGCGCGAACGCGTTTTTGAAGATGAGGGTGGAGATGGTCTCCGTCGCCGTCCCGGGCCCGCCTCCCGTCATCGCCACCACCTGGTCGAACTGCTTGAGGCCGCCGATGAGCGACAGCATGACGTTGATGACGAGGGCCCCATTGAGCAAGGGGAGGATCACGCTCCAGAAGCGACGCCACGGTCCGGCGCCGTCGATGATGGAGGCCTCCATGATCTCGTCGGGAATCGCCTGCAGCCCCGCAAGGAAGATCACCATCGAATACCCGGAGAACTGCCACACGATCGCCACGATGATGGAGCCGAGCGCGAAGCGCGGATCGCCCAGCCAGTCCTGTGCGAGCCCCCCGAGGCCGACGGCTCGCAGCGCCTCGTTGACCGCCCCGTTCGGTGAGAGAAGGTAACTCCAGACGTAGCCGGCGACGAGCGGCGTGAGCACGACCGGCGCGAAGAAGACGACGCGGAGGACGTACCGCGACTTGACGACGGAGTTAAGTCCCAGCGCCAAGGCCAGACCGATGGCGTTCTGCACGACGGTGGCGACGACGGCCAGGACGATGGTGTTCAGCAGGGCTGCGCGAGCGGCACGGTCGCTGAAGACGTCGGCGAAGTTCTGAAACCCCACGAAGCTCCAGTCATCACCGAGACCGTTCCAGTCCGTGAAGGAGAAGAAGCCGCCGCGCACGCTGGGCACGACCACGATGAACAGGTAGATCGCAATTGCCGGCGCGATGAACCACCAGGGCACCTGCACCCCCGCGCGGCGTGAGTTCCGCGGCTTCGGGGTGGACCGCCGCGCCCGCTGAGGGGGGCGCGGCAGTTCGGTTGCGGGCGCCGCCTCGCTTGTCGTCCAGACCACTTCGTCTACTTCCCGTCGCGATCCGTGTTGACATGTGGATCGATTCACAAGACACTTTACACACACCCGGCGGATGATGCGCAAGACCGATTTCGGCCACCGGTGAATCGATCCACATGCGAGTGGTCAATGTCTTCGAGCGAGGTTTCCTGTGCACATGAACGGCGTGCTGTTCTTCCCCGTGACGCCTTTCGATGCGTCCGACGAGCTGAACGTGGGGGTGTTCGAGGAACACCTGTCCCGGGCGCTGGCCTACTCACCGGGTGCTGTCTTCCCCGCGTGCGGAACGGGGGAACTCCACGCGCTGGACGAGCCGGAGTACGACACCCTCGTGCGCGTCGCCGCGGCCACAGTAGGCGGCTCGGTACCCGTCATCGCCGGCACTGGAGGGAGCGTGGCACAGGCGAGATCCATGGCGCGGGTCGCCGCAGGAAGGGGCGCCGACGCGCTCCTCGTCCTTCCTCCCTACCTGGTCTCCGCTCCTCAGCGCGGGCTTGTCGCCTACGTCCAGGCAGTGGCCAGCGCCTCCGACCTTCCCGTCATCGTGTACAACCGCGGGCTGGCGACGTTCACGCCCGCGTCGATCGCCGAACTGCTCCAGGATCCCCGGATCATCGGCGTCAAGGACGGGGTCGGAGACGTCGCCGCGGTCCAGCAGTTCACCCTGGCCGCCGCGCGCACAGACCGGGATGTCCTGTTCTTCAACGGACTGCTCACGGCGGAGCTCAGCCAGCGCGCGTACGCCTCGATCGGTGTCCCGCTGTATTCGTCGGCCGTCTTCGCGATGGCCCCCGAGGTCGCGAACTCGTTCTACGAGGCCTACGTGAACGGCGAGACAGCACGTCAGGATGATCTGCTGACGCACTTCTACGAGCCGCTCGTCCGCCTCCGCGATCGCGTGCCGGGGTACGGCGTCTCCCTCATCAAAGCCGGGTTGCGGCTTCGAGGGTTGGATGTCGGGTCCGTTCGCCCGCCTCTCGTGGACCCGTCTCCCGACGACCTGCGTGAACTGGAGCGGCTGCTGTCCGTGGGAATGGAGCTCGCGCGATGAGCATCATCGAGCGCCTCGACGTCGATCCCATCATGACTGCGGCGGCCGCGGCGGCGCCCGCAGCCGCTGCCGCGACCGCTGACACGCGAGCGGGCTGGCTCGGCGCGGTCGCAGGAGCGCTGGACGCGTGCGCCGACGAGCTCGTCGCAATCGCGGACCGGGAGACGCACCTCGGCAGTGATCGGCTCTCCGGGGAACTCGTCCGCACCACGAACCAGCTGCGCTTCTTCGGGCGAGTCGCCGTCGAAGGCTCGTACCTCGAGGTCTGCATCGACCACGCCGATCCGAGCGCTGTGCCACCGAGGCCGGATCTGCGGCGCATGCTTCGACCCCTGGGGCCTGTTGCGGTCTTCGCCGCCTCGAACTTTCCCTTCGCATTCTCCGTCGCCGGCGGAGACACGGCATCGGCTCTGTCTGTCGGCTGTCCCGTGGTGGTCAAGGCCCACCCGGGACACCCGGATCTCTCCCGGCGGGTCGCCGACATCACGGCGGCGGCGCTCACAGAGGCCGGCGCACCTGACGGCGTCTTCGGGATGGTCGAAGGGTTCGAATCAGGACCGGCCCTCGTGACGCACCCCGCGACCTCGGCGGTCGCGTTCACCGGCTCGACCGCGGGCGGTCGTGCACTGTTCGACCTTGCCGTGGGGCGGCCGGACCCGATCCCCTTCCATGGCGAACTCGGAAGCGTCAACCCCGTCGTCGTCCTTCCCGCTGCTGACGCTGCTCGTGGAGGCGAGCTCGCCGACGGCCTCGCGGCGTCCATGTTGTCGGGCGTGGGCCAGTTCTGCACCAAGCCGGGCGTGGTGTTCGTTCCGCGACGCTCGAAGGTCGAGTCCTCGATCCGCGTCGCAGGGCCGCTCCCGACGATGCTGACTCCGCTGATCGAGGCGGCGTTCGAGCGCGGGGTCGCAGATCTCATCTCCACGCCGGGGGTCGAGGTGATCTGCGGCGACCCAGGTGGACCGCTGGTGCTGGCCGCGGACGATGTGACAGTCATACGTCACCCGGGCCTGCTGCGCACGGAGGTGTTCGGACCCGTCACGTTGCTCGTTCGGTACTCGGGTGACGGACTGTCGGAGGCGCTGGGCCTCCTCGAGGGCAGCCTCACCGCCACCATGCACGCAGAACCCTCGGACCCGGTGGAGGCCGTGATCGCGCGACTCGAGCCATTGGCTGGTCGCCTGCTGTTCGACGGATGGCCCACGGGAGTGGCTGTCGCGTGGTCTCAGCATCACGGCGGGCCGTGGCCGGCGTCGACGTCGCCGTTCACCTCGGTCGGAGCCACCGCCGTGCGGCGCTTCCTGCGACCGGTGGTCTATCAGAGCGCTCCGGACGCGCTCCTTCCTCCGGCGCTGCAAGAGCACAACCCGTGGGGGATCCCGAGGCGGGTGGACGGGCGCATCGATCTCGGACCGCGAATGGCGGGCTGACGGCATCCTGCCACCGGTGGCGGCTCCAGCCTCTCGCCCCGAATGAGGTGCTCGTGAGGAAGCGGGTCAAAGGGTTTGACATTCCGGTCGCGGCCCATGATCATTCCGGCATGAACCAATCCCTGGCACCGACGTCGATCGGTGCAGCGTGCTGCAGCTGACCGGATGCGGGTCGATCACGATCGACCGACACGGGGTCATCCTGAACGTCAACGACAACATTCTCGACTGGCTGAACTGCGAACGTGCTGACGTGCTCGGGCGGCAGTTCGAAGCGTTCCTGACGTTGCGGATGCCGCTGACCGGGTCCGACGGCATGCTGCCCACCGACGCGACGCTGCGGGGCATCTCCGGCGTCGTGCGGCCCGTCGTCGTCGGGTCCCTGGAGGACTCCGACTCCGGGACGCAGCAGCTCGCGGTGTACGACGTCTCGACCCGCTCCGCGTTCACCCTGGGCTTCCGCGGCGCGGAGGCCAAGACCGAGCGGGGCCGGCAGCGGCTGCAGATCCTGCTGAACTCCGCCGTCGGATTCGGGAACGTGCGCTCCGAGGTGGATGCGGCCGAGCTCCTCGCCGATGTGGCCCAGCGCTCCTTCGCGGCGAGCTTCGTCAGCGTTCACCTTCTGCGGCCCGAAGGTCTGGTCCAGGTCGCCGGTGTGAACCCGCTCGCGGCGCACTGGCCGACCGGGTTCCGGCCGACGGGTGCGGTGACCCTCCTCAGCGGAGAGGTGCTGGTCGTGCGCACCCCCGCCGATGCGGACGCGTACCTGCCCGGCGTCGGCATGGGCGACGTGTACCGCGCAGGCGGCATCCACGCCGCGATCTCGTCGCCGTTGCGATCGCACGGCGAGTCGATCGGCTCGATGATCTGCTACTTCGACCACCCGCGTGAGTTCGACGAGGAGGCCGTGCCCCTCGCCGAGGCGCTCACGAACCAGGCCGCGCAGGCGGTCGCCCGCATCCGCCTCGAAGACACCCTGCGTCGGGCCGCGATGCACGACGAGGTCACCGGCTTGCCCAACCGGCGCCTGGTCGAGGAGGACGTCATTCGGACGATGCGCGACTGCACCGCGCTCAGTGTGCTGTTCGTCGACCTGGACGGGTTCAAAGCGGTCAACGACCTCCTCGGGCACGCGGCCGGAGACGCCCTGCTGCGGGAGGTCGGGCAGCGACTGCGCAGCAGCATCCGTGAGAGCGACGTGCTCGGGCGGTTCGGCGGGGACGAGTTCATCGCCGTCGCGGCGGTGGAGAGCGAGGGCGACGCGGCGATGCTGGCCGACAGGATCCGTGCCGCGATCGCCCGGCCATACGACGACCTGCCACCCGAGATCACGATCACTGCGAGCGTCGGCGTCGTCACGGTCGGCAACGACGGCGCCCCCGTCATGGATCAGCTGGTCCGCGCCGCCGACCACGCGATGTACGACGCGAAGATGGCGGGCGGCGACCGGGTCACTGTGGCGGAGTTCTCGGACCACCAGCCGCGCGAGACGGCGGGATCGCCCACCGACGGCGACGGCACCGAGGCCCGGTAGCGCGAGCCGCGTTCGCCGGACTCAGTCCGCGTTCTCAGCGATGGGCGCCGTTGCGGACGCGAGGTGCTGTTGGGCCAGCCATGCCAGCACGTCCTCGGCGACGGCGTGCCAACCGGCATCCAACGTCAACGAATGCCCTTTGCCTTCGTATTCGTGGTAATCCGTCACCGACGAGGTGTTGTCGGCGTACAGCTTCGACACCGCGACGGTCACCGACCGGGGAACGGTGTGGTCCTCGGTGCCGGACGTGAGAAGCAGCGGGCCGCGCGCGGCCCTGTGGGTATCGACCGCGGCCGGCGAGTTCCGCACGAAGTTCGCGGTCGCATCCTCGAAGAGCGGGCGCCCGGGACCGGGGATCGTCCACGCGGCATGCAGCGCATCCGACTCCTCGTCGCTGATCGCATTGCCGAAGGCGTACTTGAACTGCTTCTCATTGAGGGAGACCGTTCGGGACTTGTTCGCAGGGTTGCCGAGAACAGGCAAACCGGACTTCAGCTGCGAGAACGGAAGGATCTTCACGCCCTTGATGGGGGCGGGATCGATCGCCACCGCGGCCGCTACCAGGTCGTTCGCGAGCAGTTCTTGAGCGATCAGACCTCCGAAGGAGTGGCCCACCACGATGGGCTTCTCGCCGAGCTGATCGATGATGTCGGCATAGTGATGGCAGATATCGGAGATGCCCTGGTTGTCGAGCCCTGCGGGGTTCCCTCGCGTGGCTTCGACGGAGTCGAGGTCGCCGGGCCAGCCGGGGGCGGAGGTGGTGTATCCGCGCTCTTCGAAGAGATCCTGCCAGGGCTTCCAGGCGGTGGCGTGGATCCAGAGTCCGTGGATGAAGACGACGTGCTTGGGCATGGATGCTCCTCGGGTTCAGGTGGAGGTGGGGATGCGTCGGGTGGGGCTTGTCGGGGTAGAGGCGACGGCTCACAGCGTCTTGATGAGACCGCCGTCGATGAGGAAGTCGGAGCCGGTGACGTTTCCCGCGCGCTCGCTGGCGAGCAGCAGCACGAGATCCGCGACTTCATGGGGTTCGGTGAAGCGGCCCGTGGAGAATCCGCCTTGGCCGGCCACGACCCGATCACGGGCAGTGGCGAAGTCCACGCCCATCTGAGCGGCGGCGGTGGCGGCGACGCCGTGGTCGCCGAGCCAGAGATCGGTGGCGACCGGGCCGGGACTGATGCTGTTGAAGCGGAGGTTCTGAGGTCCGTATTCCTTGGACAGCGATTTGGAGAGGTTCCAGACGGCAGCTTTGGCGGCGGAGTAGTCGATGACTCCGGGGTCGGGAAGGAAGGCGTTGACCGAGCCGATGGTGACGACGTTGCCCCGGCCACGTGCGATCAATTCGGGGATCGCGGCGCGGGTCATCCGCACCATGGTCAGGAAGCAGACGTCCATCGTCCGGCGCCAGGACGCGTCATCGATCGAGAGGAAGCCGTCGAAGCGGAGACTGACCGCCCCCACGTTGTTGACAAGGACGTCGAGTCCACCGAGTGACCGTGCCGCATCGACCAACGCTGCGGGAGCTTCGTCGAGAGTCAGGTCCACCGGAACGAACGTCACCGATCCCGTGTCGACGAGCTCGTCCAGAGCATCGGAACTCGACCGGGATCCCGCGACCACATGTACGCCCTCGGCGGTGAGGGCCGTCGTCACGGCGAGCCCGATGCCCTTGCTCGCGCCGGTGACGATGGCGATCTTTCCGTCCAGTCCGAGGTCCATGGCTGAGACGATAGAAGCGCCGTCAGGCCGAGGTCGTGCCCCCGCTCTTCCTAGGTGTGCCACGGTCACCCTCGCCGGGTGTCTGCGCAGCGAGCAGCGACAGCATCTGGAGCTTCTCCGCCGACGGACTGCCGGGAGCGGCGACGTACATGCCGAGCGCTTGGCCGCCCGTTCCGGGGAGATTGAACGTCTGGTAGCGCAACTCGATCGATCCGACCGAGGGATGCCGGAATGTCGAGGGGTGCCCGCCGGGCATGCGTGTCTCGTGGCGTCGCCACATCCCCTCGAATTCGGGGTCCATGGCGCGCAGGTCGTCGAGCAGTGAGGCCATCGCGGGCCCGTCGTCGTGCGGATCGACCGATGCTCGCAGGTATGCCACGGCCCGTGGAGCGGTCAGTCGCCAGTAGGCGTCACGCGGCATGTCGGGATCGAAGGTCAATTTCACGAGGTTGTTGCCCACCCGGAACCCGGGGCTGAGCATCTGCCCGAGGGGATTGACGTAGATGATGTCCAGGCGCCGGTTCACGACATGGGCCGGTATCGAGGGCAGGGAGGTGATGAGGCCGATGAGACTCCGGCTGACGGTCTCAGGCGGCGCGGAACGCCCGACAGCGGGGCGAGCCAGCCGATGGAGGTGGGCGGCGCCGTCGGCATCGAGGGCGAGCGCGGCGACCAACCCCTCCAGCACCGCGGTGGAGGGATTGCGCTCTCGTCCCTGCTCGAGCTTCAAGTAGTAATCGGCACTGATACCGGCGAGCATCGCGACTTCTTCGCGTCGCAGCCCGGGCACCCGTCGTGGGGAGTGGCTGCGCGGCAGCCCGACGTCGCCGGGCTCCAGCACGCTCCGACGTGCGCGAAGGAACTGTGCGAGCGGATTCACACCCTCCATGCGCACGTCCCTTCTCTACCGCACAGGATAGGAGGTCGGCGTGGACAGAGCGTGTCCCTGTCGCTCCTTCTCACATCGGTCAACCAGGTGTCATGTCGCTGTGCGCCGCCAGCCAGAAGAGTCGCTGTTCGGATTCGCTACCCGGGACGGTGTGGCCCATGACGACGAGCTGCCTGCTGTCGGGCAACCGCAGCAGCTCGTAGGTGATGTCCAGCCGGCCGACGTCGGGGTGGTCCATGCTCACGTCGAGGGCATACGAGCTGGGCAGAGTGCCATTGCGCCATGCGATCGCGAAGTCAGTGCTGCGCAGAGTCAGCTCCGCGCGCAGCTCCGTGAACCGCTCGGCGTTGTGGCCCGTCCGGTCCGGGACCGCCATGGCCTCCTTCAGCAGCTCGATCATGCGAACCGACACCTCGTTCCATTGCGGAAGCGTTTCGTGAGCGCTGAGGTTCACGAAGGTGGCCTCGACGAGGTTCACTCCTGCGGTCAGACTCGGCGATACGGCGCGGGCGAGTGCGTTCGAGGCGATGACGTCGAAGCGTTCGTCGGTGACGACGGCGGGAGTCGTGGGAAGCGACTCGATCAGTTCGGCAACGAGCGGATCGACGGGCTGCATGGCGACGAGCGTAACCGGCGCCGGGGGATGCGGTGATGCCCCTCCTGCTCCTAGGCGGGCCGGGGTCAGCGTGGCCGAACGTCTGTCATCCGAGGGACCGGAGAGCAGCCTCCGCCGGGGTGCCCGGTTCCGCATAGTGCGCGACGAGCGTCAGTTGTGCGTCGCCCGGCACGGCGAGGCTCTGCCACTGCAGGGTGAGCAGACCGACGCCGGCGACATAGGTCGTGCCGACCCCGCTCGACTGCACGGTGACGTCGTGCCGGTCCCAGAGCCGCGCGAAGTCGGGCTCGGTGACGAGCAGCCGCCCCACGAGCTCGTGCAGTCGAGGATCGTCGGGATCGCTGCGTTCCCGCAGGGCTGCCAACCCCAAGAGGACGTGATCGTCCCAGTCAGGCAGGTTGGCGCGCGCCGCCGCCGAGAACAGCGTGTCGAACATGTTCGACCCGACTGTTCCGAAGGTGAACACCCGGCTCGCCCGCTCGTTCACCGCAAGCACGTCCTGGCAGGAGTTGATCACGTACGCGGCGGTCTCCTCGAATCCGTCCAGGAAGGCGAACACCTCGTCGTCGAGCGAACCCGGCAGCGGAGCGAACGAACGCTGCGGCGGCGGGTCGGCGATCCGCGAGAGGTAGGAGGTCGCCGCCTCGTCGAGGTTCAGCGCCTTCGCGAGCGATGCGAGCACCTGATCGGACGGATGCGTGTCGCGACCCTGCTCCAGTCTGAGGTAGTACTCCCGGCTGATGCCCGCGAGGAGCGCGACCTCCTCGCGACGGAGCCCCTCCACCCGGCGACCGGCGACGGTCGGCAGCCCGACATCGGCGGGTCTGATGGTCTGCCGGCGCGCACGCAGGTAATTGCCCAGCTCATTGATCGCCACGGACCTCAGCGTAGGACGCGGCTCCGCGAGCGACTCGCGCTGCAACCGGATGGCCTGTGTTGCCGCGGCGGGGCCTGGAGGAAATGAAGAAACCCCCGTGAGTAGAAGCCTCACGAGGGTTTCAGTGGCTCCGACGGGCGTCGATCCCGTGACCTCACGATTTTCAGTCGTGCGCTCTACCAACTGAGCTACAGAGCCGCGCGGCATCTCTGCGTGGAGGATTGCTCCTCTATATACAAGACCTGCCGCGTCCTAGACGAAAGGCCCTCTTCGAAAAAAGGGCCCGTCGCTCGGAGCGACCCTGACGGGACTTGAACCCGCGACCTCCGCCGTGACAGGGCGGCACGCTAACCAACTGCGCTACAGGGCCATGCTTTTGAATTGTGGGAGTGACCCCAACGGGATTCGAACCCGTGCTACCGCCGTGAAAGGGCGGCGTCCTAGGCCGCTAAACGATGGGGCCGGGTGAACCCTGGGGCTCACTGCCGAGGACCAAGCATACGTAATGCCCGGGGAAAACGCGAATCGAGGGCGTGGCGCCCTTGTGGATCAGGTCGAGCGGGCGCACACTGGCCGAGTGACCGCTGCCCGAGGCGGCGGCCCGACATGCGCCACTGGGGGTTGCGCATGTTACTGATGTTGCTAGTGTGAAACGAGTTGACGCCGCGAGGGGAGGACCCGGTGCAGCCCGATATCGTCACCGTGAAGACCCTGGCCGCTGACGCCGAAGACTGTGGGTGCGCCCCGACTGCGGCGGAGCAGAAGCGGCTCTGGCCCGCGATGAACCGGCGCACCGCGTTGGGATTGGGCGTTCTGGGCGTCGCCGCGCTGAGTGCGGTGGGCGGCACCATCGGCCCGCTCGTCAGCCCGGCATACGCCGCCGATTACCCGTCGTGGGACGACGTCGTCGCCGCGAAGAACAATGAGCAGGCCAAGGCGGCCGAGGTCACGAGGATCCAAGACCTCATCGCCGGGCTCGAGGCCGACGTCGCGGCCAAGAACCAGATCGCCCAGCAGCTGGGGGACGAGTTCTACGTCGCCCAGCAGGCGTACTTCGACGCCGCGCTGCGGGCAGACCAGCTGCAGCAGCAGGCAGACGCGCAGTCCGCGGCCGCGGTGGATGCCGCCAACAAGGCCGGCCGCGTCGCCGCGCAGCTGTATCGCAACGGCGGCGATGACACGTCGCTCGAGCTCTTCTTCGCAGGGTCGGCCACCTCGGCGGACGACCTGCTCGCCCGACTGGGCACCATGGACAAGCTCGTCCAGCGCAACCAGGACGTCTACGCGCAGGCGGTGACCGCACGCGACTCGGCGCAGAGTCTCAGCGATCAGGCCGCCGTGCAGCGCACCGAGCGCGACCGGCTGCAGAAGGTCGCCGAAGAGAAGATGATCGCCGCGCAGAAAGCGGCCGACGAGGCTCAGGCAGCGCTCGACGCGCAGAACGCGAAGCGCGGGGAGCTCGAGGCGCAACTCGCCGCCCTGCAGGACACGGTCGCCAAGACCGTCGCCGACTACGAAGAGGGCGAGCGCGTCCGCAAGGCGGCCGAAGAAGCGGCTCGCGTCGCGGCCGCGCTGGCGGCGAAGGCTGAAGCCGATCGCCTCGCCCAGCAGAACAACGA